>JAILIJ010000033.1 GCA_024695315.1 Bacteroidaceae bacterium | reverse complement strand
TGTAGTCCACATCACAATTTAAGGAAGCAATACAGAGCAAATATACACCGCATTATTGCCTACATAATTATATGATAAGTCGCTCCAAAATAATCCATCTCAAAACAAAAAATAGGACTCCAAAATTGGAGCCCTATTTATGGTTATATTATTATAAAGAATATAACCAACATCAAGCATGACAACATATAATTATCATCTCATTTTAAGCTTTAGGCGAATAACTCAGATGCCCAAACTTCATAGCTATCTTGTATTACCATTAATGCAAAATAAAGAATATTAGTTCCCTCATAACTTCAGCATCACTAGCATTTCCTTTCTCCACACCCTTAATCTTTACATCCGTCTCTCTGATCTTTCCAATAATGAGCATAGCCTTCATTGCCGAATATTTCTTCATGGCATCAGTATACTGTTTAACTTGCCACTCAGCCCTTAAATCAAGTTGCTCCATTATTCCCCTTGTTGACTTATCTGGTGCGTAGTATGCAAGCATAATATTAGAGAAAATATTAAAGAGCATAGCCAATGTCGGTTGCGGTGGATTGACCTTAGGGTTATCGCTCAAATAATTGATGATCTGATTAGCCTTAAAGACATCCTTTTCCATTATAGCCTTTCGTAGTTCAAATCCATTAAAGTCCTTGCTAATACCTATGTTTCTTTCTATATGTTCAGAAGTTATTTTTCTGTTGTCAGGTCCAAGAGTAATGATAAGCTTATCCAGTTCTGTTGCCATCCTGCTCAGGTCAGCTCCAATAGCCTCAACCAACAGTTGACACGCATTCTGTTCAATCGCAACCTTCTTTCTCGTCAGATAGTCAGTTATAAACTGAGGCAGAAAACTATCCTTAACTTTTGTACTTTCATAAACCACTCCATTCTTTTCGATAGCAGCAACAATCTTCTTGCGTTTATCAATACTTCCGTGTTTGTAGCAAATTACCAAAATCGTAGTTTGCAACGGTTTATTTATGTACGGAACAAGGTCATCGATTTTTAACAAATTCTGTGCTTCTTTAACAATTACGACCTGATGTTCTGCCATCATTGGATAGCGTTTCGCACTATTTACTATATCAACGACATCTGTATCCCTGGTACAGTATATGATTTGCTGATTGAAATCACGCTCCTCAGGCTTGAGGATATTCTGCTCCATATACTCCGAAATTTTGTCGATATAATATGTCTCTTCTCCCATCAAAAGATAAACTGGTGCCAAGTCGTTCTTACGAATCGAGTCCACAATATCACGATGAGAAATTGCCACTTTAGCTGCCATAAGGTTTAACTAATTTCTTTTATTAAATTAAAATGTGCCTGGGATTAGATTGAAGAATCACATCAAAGTATTCTTTCAAAAATAATCTTTAACTTTGCGCAAAGTTAATAATTATTTATAGATGGAACAACTAAATCTACCTCCTTTCGAGGCAAACATAAAGAAAATAAATGGTATGGTAAAAATCATGGATGTGCTTCGTAAAAAGTTCGTAGCCCTCACTCCTGAAGAATGGGTACGCCAGCATTTTATCCATTACCTGATTGAGCACAAAGGATACTCTTCAACACTCATGGCCAATGAAGTGTCGCTTTCGCTTAATGGTATGAGTCGTCGATGCGACTCGGTACTCTACAATCGCGACATGACTCCTCTGATGATCATAGAATACAAAGCGCCTTCTATAGAAATAACTCAAAAAGTCTTTAATCAGATTAGCAGATATAATATTGTACTACAAGTAAAATACCTTGTGATTTCAAACGGTCTGAAACATTATTGTTGTAAACTCGATTATGAAAAGGGCCAATACATTTTTCTAGAAAATCTACCATCATACGATCAACTTTAGAAAAGTTACCTTATCGTAAAAAATAAAAAAAGCACGTCAAAAAGAACGTACTTTTCTAGCCCACCTCCTTCGACAACGGTTCGTATTACCTTCGTAATTTGTTCGTATCAATTACTAATTTCCTCTTATGATGAAAGTCAAAATTCCAATATGAAATTTCTTTCTTCATCTACTGAGGAAATCGGACGTCACGCGTTGTCGTCAGATGAATGCCAAATATAATATACTTTGCAATAATATGCAAATTTTTTAAACACATAAACTAAAGATTTATGAAAGTTTAACACTTAAAGTGTAAGCGCATGACAAGATAGTATAAGTATTCAGTCCCACATCTATTTTTTTTATTTTTTACGTCTGTTTTGAATAAGGGTTATCATAAAAAATATAGTCATAATTCTGTGGTATTTTTGTAAAATCAGAAGAACCAACGGAAAAGCAACAAGCAGTTCAAAAAAAAGAGGCATACCATTTCTGATATACCTCTTATATATAATGTGATTCATGTTTCACAAATTCATCAAAGAGCCAACTAGGCCCGTAGTAAAAGGCGGTTATACGTGAGGCATAAAGAAGAAAACGAGCGAGAACATTCGTTCACATCATGATTGCAATTACAACCACCGTCTTCTTACCTTCAATTTATCTTTATATAATACCCCTATTAAACTACCTTAAAAAAAGTGAACACATTCACATGCCTGAATTAAGCTTCGCCCTCAGCCTTCTTCTTGCTGCTAAGTCTGCGGCGCTTTGGTTTCTCCTCAACCTGAGCCTCATCCTTCTTAACTCCAGCAAGCTCAGAGTCGATAAGAATACGTCCACAATATTCACAAACGATAACCTTCTTACGCATACGAACATCAAGCTGTCGCTGTGGTGGAATCTTAGCGAAGCAACCACCACAAGCATCACGCTGAACATATACAATACCGAGTCCATTTCGTGAGTTCTTACGAATACGCTTAAATGCCTGAAGTAGACGTGGTTCAATAGTCAACTCGAGATTCTTAGCCTTCTCACGAAGTTTCTCTTCCTCAGCCTTTGTCTCAGCGATGATTTCGTCAAGCTCATTCTTCTTCATGTCGAGGTCTTGACTACGCTCATCAAGAAGTTGCTCGTTCTGATTAAGCTGATCTTCCTTTCTCTTCAAATCATTATTTGCCTCACGAATACGCTTCTGGCAAAGTTCGATTTCAAGATTCTGATATTCTATTTCCTTATTCAAAAGGTCATACTCACGGTTGTTTGCAACATTATCGAGATGATCCTGATATCCACGAAGTTTGCCAACTGCCTCATCAATCTGTCCGTGAAGACGACTAATGTGAGCTCTGAGATCTTCCATCTCTTCCTGAGTGTGGTCAATACGAGTACGAAGACCTTCAACCTCATCCTCAAGATCCTCCACCTCAAGTGGAAGTTCACCACGAAGAATACGAATCTTATCAATCTCAGAAAGCATAGTCTGTAGCTGATAGAGATTCTTAAGCTTCTCCTCTACAGTCATGTCGATAACTGTTTCCTTTTTCTTTACCATTTTTATAAATAATTTATTGGATTTGTATCTATTGAAGTATTTTGCACCTTAAGTTCTGGCGCAACATTTTTTATTATATCCCTTACGATTTCGTATGTGTATTGTTCACTTTCGAAATGCCCGAGTTCCATAAGTAATATTTCATCTTCATATCCGAAGAATCTATGGTAACCTATCTCCCCAGTAATGAAAACGTCAGCTTTTTTCTCTACCGCTTTCTGAATAAGAAAAGCTCCGGCGCCTCCACAAAGAGCTACGCGCTGCACTTTCTCTCCATTCCAACTATTGTAACGTACACAATCTACATCAAACTGTTCCTTCACTAAGGCTATGAAATCTTCCTTTTCCATAGGTTCCTTTAACAGACCTATCACCCCTTCACCAGCATCATATCCAGTTTTTGGTTCTAACCACTCCAGGTGCTCAAGCCCCAGTTTCTCCGCAATCTTGTAGTTCACCCCACCTTTCGTACTGTCAAGATTTGTGTGCGCAGAATAAATTGTAATATTGTTCTTAATGGCCTTAATAACACACCTTTCTATATAGTCACGCCCAGAGATAGATTTCAAAGGGCGAAATAGCAAAGGATGATGGCTTATCACCATATTACAGCCGTAACTGATAGCTTCATCCAAAACTTCCTCAGTCACGTCAAGACACAATAAAGCCCCTGACGCTTCTGCATCCTCTGCTAATCCTATCTGCAATCCCGCATTATCATAGCCGTCTTGCAGGGCCAAAGGAGCGTACTCTTCAAGGGCACCTATAATTTGCCTAATTTTCATTTTAGATAAATTCACTTTTAGTGATTTACGCCGCAAAGTTAGTTAGAATTAACCATTTAATTTATATGCCAATACTTAAAATATGTTAAATTCGCTATTTTTTTGCTAAAATATTTTGCCAAAACAAATTTCTGTCATACTTTTGCAGTGTCATATTTAAGTAGAACACTAAAACACCATTATAACATGCTACAATTAAAAAACATCTCATTCGGATATTACGTGACTAAAAAAGTCATAGACAATCTTAGTCTTGAATTTACAGAAGGCGGAGTTTATGGACTCTTAGGAAAAAATGGTACTGGAAAATCTACCCTCCTTTACCTAATCATCGGCCTTCTACGCCCAACACAAGGAGAAGTGCTCCTCGACGGGATCAATACAGCCGACCGCAACCCAAATGTTCTTCAAGATATGTTCATCGTTCCTGAAGAATACAATTTGCCAAACATCAAGCTTTCAAAATACATTAAGGCATTAGAGAAATTCTATCCAAATTTCGACCAACAGATTCTGAAAGACTGTCTCGAAATGTTCGAAATGTCATTTGACATAAACCTCGGCGACCTTTCTATGGGTATGAAAAAGAAAGTTTATATGTGTATCGCACTTGCAGCCAGAACAAAAGTTCTTCTCATGGATGAGCCAACAAATGGTCTCGACATTCCATCCAAGAGCCAATTTAGAAAAGTTATTGCAAAAGGAATGGGCGAAGATCAGATAATAATAATATCAACACATCAAGTACGTGATATTGAACTTCTTCTAGATCATATAACTATAATTGATGACAATAAGGTACTCATGAACGAACCAATCAATATCGAAGAGCCTGTCAATCTGGAAGAACTTTTCATAAATACGGTAACAAAAGCCGAAATCGAGAAATAATAATAAACAGACATTCTAATTACAAAAAATATATTGTCATGATTGAATTTATATTACTCCTTTTCCTCTAATTTAAACAAAAGGAAATATACAAAAAGAAAGCCCTCCATATATAAATAGGAGAAAAGTAAAAAATGACAAACAAAAAAAGATTTAACTATGGACTTCAATAAAAATAGATTCCAAAACTTCGGTCTTTACGACCTAACAATCAACAAGGCCTTCTACGAAACTTTGTGCCTCATCACATTTTTTGGCACTTTAGCAATCACACTCGTCTGCTTTGCAGGAAGATGGATGATGTACCAAAAAGCAACGATTAGTTCTGAGGAAGAACTTATATATTTTTTTGACTATAAAAACATCGACATTACTCTCATCATTCTGGCAATCTTCTTTTCATTAATGTTGACAATCTTTGCAGGTTGTATATTCCATAATCTGAGAAACAAACAAGGGCGAATCATGGAACTAACCCTTCCAGCCACAAATCTTGAGAAATTTGTATGGCATTTTTGTCTTGTAAGCATAGGCGGATTTTTGACATGCTTCATCTCTATTCTTGCCGCAGATGCAATAAACGCCATTCTCAATCTTATCGTCTTTCCAATTGACGCCCAACAGTCAATTACACTATCATTAGGCAGAATCTTCCTAATAACTCCTGATATGGCAACCATCGACAGGAACTTCAACGGTAATATGGAGTATATGGAAAGCTTTATATCCGCAACCAGATTTGCCGTTATATCTTCATCCATAGCCGGGCTACTGTTCTTCGTATTAGGAAATGCGATAAAATACAAATACAATATCATATTGACATTCATCGTGTCACAAGTACTTCAGACTATACTCACAATAGCATTCTTTGTCTTTATAGCATCTATAGACAAACAACAAAACTACGATATCACACCAGAAAAAATAAGAATAGGCATTAATATTACATTTAATATCATAGCAATAATTTCTATCATATTATCCATACTTATGATATGGGGAAGTTACAAACTATACACAAAAGCTCAAATTACGAGCGGTTGGAATAAATAAATCTGGATTTTTATGGACTTTAAAGAAAAAAAAGCAATATATTTGCAAATAGCAGACTATCTATGCGATGAAATATTGGCAGACAAATATCTATCCAATGAACGCATACCTTCCGTCCGCGAATATGCAGCACACGTGGAAGTCAACGTGAATACCTGCATGAGAACCTACGACTGGCTACAAAGTCAAGACATAATCTTCACAAAACGAGGTTTGGGATATTTCGTTGCGCAAGAAGCAAAAGAAACAATTCTAAAAATGAGAAAAAAAGAATTTTTCGAAGAATTTCTCCCAGATTTAACAAAAAAAATGAAGACTCTTGGCATTAGTATTGAAGAATTAGTGACAGAAATAAAATTAGAGGACGCCGGTAATTAATACCGGCCTACTCTATACCTAAAATAATATTTTATACACCTTATAAAACAATACACAATGAAACAAAAATTTTCTACACTCCTTGCTTACTTACTTTTGGCACCTTTAACACTTATATCATGCGGACTATCTTCTGCCGACATGAAAGCCATTGCCGAATCTTCAAACGGAGAATATAGTTTTCGAGACTCAAAAAAATGGGGCCAAGTAATCAAAAAAGATCTTAACATCACAGCCGACGACATCAATTCCATCATTCTCAAAGAAGGAAGTACAGTTTACTTAACTCAAGGCGATGCCGTCTCTATTGTTGCCGAAGGTAACGAAAAAGCTATCGAAGCACGCGACATCTCAATCAACGACAACGTCATGACTATCGATTATAAAGATAAAAGAACAAATATCCCAGAGATTACTCTTTATATCACAGCACCAAACGTTAAAAATATACATATTGATGGAACAAGCGACATAGATATAAAAAATAAATATATTATTGACGAGGATTTCAACATCGTTATTAATGGTACAGGTGACTTGGAAATTGATAAACTCGAATGTGAAAACATCAACATTTCAATTAATGGAACAGGCGATTTAGACGCCAAGAAAATCACTTGTAAAAACTCCGCAGATATCTCCATCCATGGAACTGGAGACATAAATGCCGACATCAAAGCCAACTCCATCAATACAAACATTATGGGAACAGGCGATGCAGATCTTAAAGTGGAATGCAACACCCTATACACCTCTGCAACTGGCACAGGTTCTATAAAACTCAAAGGAAACGCCCAGAATTTCAAGAAACATGAAAGCGCCAAAGGAGCCATTGATAGCCGAAATTTGAAATACAACAACAAAAAATAAACCTAACGTCACACATTAGCAAAAAGGTTATAAAAAAGATATTTAACATGCAGAGTGCTTAAAATCCAAACGTTTTAAGCACTCTTTTTTTATGAATTAACACCAATATAATCACAAAAAGCAATTTTTTCCGATATTTTGTTGGCAGTTTAAATCATATTATATAATTTTGCAGTCAAATAAAAAAGCAAACATTATGAAACCATTTTACGGTACATATTTTTATTACTACTTTTACTTTAGCAACAAGTAAGAGCGGGATTTTATATGTGTACACGGTAAAAGGCTATACGAATACAAAATATCATCCCGCTCATACGAGCGGGATTTTTTTATATCTATAATAAAGTAATGAGAAAAATAGCAATACAAGGAGAAATCGGCAGTTTCCACGACGTAGCTACACATCGCTACTTTGAAGGAGAGGACATCAGCCTCATCTGCTGCAACACTTTCGAAGAAGTGTTCAAGGAGATGAAGAAGGACTCAAGCGTCCTTGCCCTCGTAGCTATAGAAAACACCATCGCCGGCTCACTCCTTCATAACTATGAATTGCTACGTGAAAGCGGAATGCAAATCGTAGGCGAACACAAACTACGCATCTCGCATTCCATCATGTGCTTGCCAGATGAAGACTGGAAGGATATCAAAGAAGTAAACTCACACCCAGTGGCTCTTATGCAATGCCGCGACTTCCTCCACTCACATCCAGAAATGAAAATAGTGGAATCGGACGATACCGCAGGTTCTGCAAAGATGATTAGTGAACAACAACTACATGGACACGCCGCTATATGTTCAAAATTCGCGGCTCCTCTATACGGAATGAAAGTCCTGGAAGAAGGTATAGAAACAAACAAACACAACTTCACTCGTTTTCTCGTTCTTTCTGACCCTTGGCAGGCAGACGCATTAAGCAACCCAAGGAAATCTAACAAGGCCAGCATAGTCTTCACTCTTCAACACAATGAAGGCTCCCTCTCACAAGTACTCTCAATTTTCTCTTTCTATAATATCAATCTCACAAAGATTCAATCACTTCCTATCATCGGACGCGAGTGGGAATACATGTTCTATGTAGACGTTACTTACGACGACTACACACGATACCGCCAAAGTATCGACGCCACACGACCTCTCACCAAGCAGTTCAAGATTTTAGGTGAATATAGAGAAGGAAAAAGCACACTATAATTAAAGAACAATTTAGGATAATACAAATATGATACAGCCAGCTGACAGACTCTCACAAGTCTCAGAATATTACTTTTCAAGAAAGCTAAAGGAAGTAGCAAAGCTCAACGCCGAAGGCAAAAATATCATTTCACTCGCCATCGGCTCACCTGATATGCCACCTTCTGCAGAAACAATAGACGTTCTCTGCGAAAACGCAAAAAGACCCGACGCACACGGCTATCAGCCAACAATGGGTATTCCAGAGCTACGCAACGCCATGGCTAAATTCTACAAGCGCTGGTACGATGTGGAACTCAATCCAGCCACAGAAATACAGCCTCTCATTGGAAGTAAGGAAGGAATACTCCACGTCACACTTGCTTTTTGCAATCCCGGAGACAAAGTACTCGTACCAAACCCAGGATACCCTACCTATACTTCACTAAGCAAGATTCTCGGACAACAGATTGTCAACTACGACCTACTCGAGAGCAACGGATGGCAACCTGACTTCGAACAGCTGGAAAAGATGGACCTGAGCGGAGTGAAACTCATGTGGACCAACTACCCTAACATGCCAACAGGAGGACGCGCCACACGTGAACTTTACGAAAAGATCGTAGCCTTCGCCAAGAAACATGACATCGTTGTAGTAAACGACAATCCATACTCCTTCATCCTAAATAAGGACGAACACCTCTCTATCCTTCAGATACCAGGAGCAAAAGACTGCTGCATAGAGTTCAACTCAATGTCAAAATCACACAACATGCCAGGATGGCGCGTAGGAATGGCCGCAACAAACAGCACATTCATACAGTGGATTCTGAAAATAAAGTCAAACATCGACTCAGGAACATTCCGTCCGCTTCAGCTCGCAGCAGCACAAGCATACGACAATACCGAAGCATGGCACACACACGCCAACATCGAGACATACGCCACTCGTCGAAAGATAGCTGAGGAAATCATGAACACACTCGGTTGCAAGTTCGACCCGACACAACAAGGCATGTTCCTTTGGGGAAGAATACCAGACAGCTATGCCGACGTGGAAGACCTGACAGAAAAAATCCTACACGAAGCACGCGTTTTCCTCACACCAGGATTCATCTTCGGAACGAACGGTAAGCGATACCTTCGCATATCACTTTGCGCTAAAGACGAAAACATGCAAGAAGCACTACGCCGCATCAAGGAAGTCTTCTGCAAATAAGATAAAAACATTCACGAACAAATAAAATACTAAATATATGGAACTAGATCTTCAGCCATTAGGCTTACCAAGTGACAACGAACGTCCGTTCGTAATTGCAGGCCCATGCTCAGCCGAGACAGAAGAGCAAGTAATGACAACAGCAAGACAACTCGCAGAAAAGGGTTGCCACATGTTCCGTGCAGGTATCTGGAAACCACGTACCAAGCCAGGAGGCTTCGAGGGAAATGGAGAGAAAGCCCTACCTTGGATGCAGGAGGTAAAGAAAGAGACTGGAATGCTCACAGCTACAGAAGTTGCTACTCCTGAACACGTAGAGCTCGCACTGAAGTACGGCATCGACGTACTCTGGGTAGGAGCACGTACAACAGCCAACCCATTCGCCATGCAGGCACTCGCCGACTCAATGCGCGGAATAGAGAATCCAGTACTTGTCAAGAACCCAGTAAACCCAGACCTTGAACTTTGGATTGGTGCACTTGAGCGTATCAACGGAGCAGGCGTCAAACGTCTTGGAGCCATCCACCGCGGATTCTCAAGCTACGACAAGAAAATCTACCGCAACCTTCCTATGTGGCAGATTCCAATCGAGCTTCACCGCCGCATCCCTAACCTCCCTATTGCCAACGACCCAAGCCACATCGGAGGACGTCGCGACCTTATCGCACCACTTAGCCAGCAAGCTATGGACCTCGGCATGGACGGTCTCATCATCGAGAGCCACTGCAACCCAGATGCAGCATGGAGCGACGCAAGCCAGCAGGTTACTCCTGACATCCTCGACTACATACTCTCTATTCTCGTCATCCGCGACGAAATCGTCACAACAGAAAACATTACGGCTCTTCGCAAGCAAATCGACGAAATCGACAACAACATCATGGACCTGCTCGCAAAGCGTATGCGAGTAAGCCGCGAAATCGGTCAGTACAAGAAGGAGCACGGAATGACTGTTCTTCAGACAAGCCGCTACAACGAGATTCTCGAAAAGCGAGGCGCTCAAGGCACACTTTGCGGAATCAACGCCGATTGTGTGAAGCAAATCTTCGAAGCTATCCACGAGGAAAGCGTAAACCAGCAGATTGAAATCTTGAACAAAAAATAAAGAAAAGAAGGATGAAAATACTCATTCTTGGAGCAGGAAAAATGGGAAGCTTCTTCTGCGACCTGCTCTCTTTCGACCACGAAGTCGGCGTCTACGAGATAGATGCCAAAAGACTACGCTTCACTTACAACTGCCAGCGATTCACAAGCCTAGAAGAAATAGACACCTTCAAGCCAGAACTCGTCATTAATGCCGTTAGCCTCAAATACACACTCAACGTGTTTGAACAAGTCATCCCACACCTGGAATCAACTTGTATTCTTAGCGACATAAGCAGCGTAAAGACAGGATTCAAAGACTTCTACGAAAAGACAGGTATGCGATACGTAAGTACCCACCCTATGTTCGGACCTACATTCGCCAATCTGGGACAGCTCTCTTCTGAGAACGCCATCATCATTAGCGAAGGCGACTTCATGGGACGATGCTTCTTCAAGGAACTCTACAACAAACTCGGACTCCATATCTGCGAATACTCTTTTGAGGAGCACGACAAGACCGTAGCCTACTCCCTAAGCATACCATTTATCTCCACCTTCGCCTTCGCCGCAGTCATGAAGCATCAAGACGCACCAGGTACCACCTTCAAGCGCCACATGCAAATTGCCAAAGGCGTATTGAGCGAAGACGACTGCTTGCTACGTGAAATACTCTTCAATCCTTACACCAAGGAACATGTAGAGCAGATTCGCGAAGAGATGAAAGAGATTATCGACATTATAGACTCACGCGACGAAGAACACATGCAGCACTATCTCACCAAGATTCGTGCTAACATTAAGTGATTTGTGCCACATGCTCTTCTACCACTCAACCTCAAGACGTTAATATTGAGCTTGAAAGATGAATAACTCACACTTCACAAGCTTGGCAAAACACTACTTGAGTGACCATTAAAAGAAGTTAGATGGAAGTTAAAGAGATGTAAACCGTTCTCATCTCTTTAACTTCTCTCTAACTTCATCTTTTTTACTTGACATAAAAAAATCTTACCCAAACACAACCTTTTACATATAAAAAAATATCTCACATCACTCAATAATAAGATATCCATAGAAAAATAAAATGAAATTTCTTGTATAGAAACAAAATTTTATTTAACTTTGCCTACAAAATCGAATAGAAAAAAAATGTTCATCAATATGTAATTCAATTTTACATTGCGATAATTATATACTTAATAATTTTTTATCAAAAAAATTTATGAAGAAAATCATTACATTTTCTGCAAAAGCATTACTATTATTTGCTTTTGCAATTACATCTGCGACAAATATGATGGCAGGTGATGTTGTACAATCATTAAATCCATATCTCAAAGGAGAAAAGATTCCTTACACAGATGAGTACGGAAAAGTACAATACCTTGACAAGTCTGAAGTTTCAATCCTTACAGGAGAAGAGACTGAGCTCACAAGCGGATGGTATGTTGTTGATTATGATGTCACATTCAACCATCCGGTTCTAATCAACGGAACAGTCAAGATCATCAATCAGCAAGTTTACAATTATAATGGAACGTACAGCGAAGGTCCTAGATTAGTGTTCGAAGGTAATGAAGACCTTATTTATAAAGAGGGTATTGTTTATTCTAATAATAATACAGACTCTTTGTGTCTATACGCACATGAAACCAACACAATTTCTTACTTTGACAGAAACAAATTTTTTGATTTTGAAGTAAGTGCACCAGCTAACACGGTAGCTGTTGCTGTTGCTCATATTGTTAATTACGGACAAATCGTATTAGCAAAAACAAATGGAGATATTACTTTAGCCGGAATTCCTACTTTGATCACACAGACAATTACCTCATATTCCGGAAACTTACAGGGTGGTAATGGTGCTACATTCTATACCAATGACCTAAATATGTATGGAGGCTGTATTGATAATTACTCATCAGACTTAGTTTTTGATATTATCGTCAATAATAATCTAAATCTGGTAAATAGTAAAGATGATGTAAATGGAAATGTGCAAATATCTAACTCTAGAATTCACTATGATGGCGATCAAAAATCCATTACAATCCCTTCTAATTACAACGTATTAACATATGATGAGGATTTTAATCCTACTCCAATTAATGCTAAAGAATTTGAAATTGACGATTTCTTAGAATTAATTTCATCATCATATGCGGTAGAGTTGTCAAAAATAATGGAAATATATGATACAGAAGACAATAGCGATTTGACAGAAGGTGAACAATTATCTATTATGAACTTCTATCTAAAAAATCGTACTTTTGCAGCAGGATGCTATAACACTTTCAGCAGTCCATTATTTTTTAACGACCAATACTTAAATACGACTTTTGGCGAAAATAACTGGACATTTAAACGACTCACAAACGCTACTCTCAATGATGATCAGCTTAGCCTCGAATTTGAAACTGTCACATTTGCGTCTGAATCAGATATGTTATTTGCCAATACTCCATACCTTTTGAAGGTTAATACCACAGTAAAAGAACCAATGCTAGTAGGATATGCTATTGATAAAGATCTTGAGATGATGATGGGAATAACTTATCCTGAGACATCATTCAATGGAGTTTCTTTCGTTGCAACATCAGCCAAGCCTCACACAGTAGAAGGCGACAAGGAGAGCATGCTTTTCCTCGGAGCTAACAACACCCTCTTCTACCCAAATGCTATGCCTGCAACTATCAACGGATTCCGCGCATACTTCACTCTCGATGAGACAGTGGCAAACGCAGCAAAGCGTATTTCACTCAATATTGACGGTGAGCCAACTTCAATCTCAGAAGTTTCTGGCGACTTGCTCGATTTCTTTGATGCTGCTGGCGAATGGTACACAGTTCAGGGCGTTAAGCTCAATGGCAAGCCTTCTACTCCTGGTATGTTCATTCACAACGGCGTGAAGGTTACTATCAAATAATTTTAGAAACTTTTTAATGTCTCGAAAGTGGATAAGGAATAACTAAAAAAAAGAAACATAAGAGACGAAGATGACTATTCGCGGTATGTTTTTCCGCCTACTCATTAACTACTTTCGAAATCCAAATTATTAACTAAAAAAGCATTTATAAAATGAAAAAATATATAACACCTGAAGTAAATGTTCGCAGCAACAAACTTCGTGCAAGCATCCTCGCTGGCAGCTCTGTAGCAACAGG
>JAILIJ010000016.1 GCA_024695315.1 Bacteroidaceae bacterium | reverse complement strand
TCCTTAAATTGTTAAAAAAGTGTCTTTGTGACATTTCTTTATGTGAAATTTTGTTTGTTTACATAATTTTTTGTTCCTTTGCAATAGTTATGAAAAACCGCAATCGGTCAATTTGCGCAAATGTTGCCGTGAAAAGTTTTTTGTGACTCAAATATTTTACTAATACACTTTAATTAAAAGAATTATAACAATCTATTCTAACAATATGCTGTGTAAAATTCAAAGAAAAAAGCTATGCAGACACCTCTTTGTTGGGGGAGCTCTGTTTGCTGCAGGATTTGGAATTTACTCTTGCTCTGACAAGTATGACCTTGATACCGAGCAGCCTTCGGGCCTTAACAGTATCTATGGTTATCTACAAGAACAAGGAAATTTTACCAATACTTTGCGGTTAATTGATGATCTTGGGCAGAAAGATATCTTGTCTAAGACAGGTAGTAAAACCATGTTCGTTGCAAACGATGACGCCTTTGCTTCATTCTTCAAATCAAACAAATGGGGAGTAACGAAGTACGAAGACTTGTCTGATGCCCAGAGAAAACTTTTGTTAAACTCTGCCATGATTGACAACCCTTATTCAACTTCTATGCTTTCAACAGCTGAAGGACCTGTAAAAGGTGAAGTATGTCGTCGTTCATCATCACAGACTCTTTATGACTCTGTGCTTGTTGTAGCGTCAAAATCTGTAGAGGCTGATGCACTCCTACCAGATAACGATCGCTTCAATGAAATTCGCGCTAACCACGATTCTATCGTGCTCTTTACCGATGCTTCAAATGCAGCTCCAATGTTGCATTTTACAGCCAAGTATCTATCTTCAAATAAGATTACAAATTCTGACATCGACTTTATTTACAATCAGCCAGAGGGAACACGTCAAAATGATACCGTTTATGTTAATAACTCAAAGGTTATCAACGCAAATATCTTCTGTAAAAACGGTTTCGTTCATCAGGTTGATAAGGTGATTTTGCCACTTGACAATATGGCTGAAGTTATACGTAAAAAGCCTAATATGTCAATTTACAGCAGTATAATTGAAAGATTTGCCGCTCCATACGATTCTGTACGTCTAACATCAGCATATAATTTGAACAAGGGTACAAATTATGACTCTGTGTTTGTTAAGCGCTACTTCTCAGATCGTTCTGCAGGTTCTACATCTACAAAAGATGTTGCATTTTCTACAGATAAGAATGGCGGTTCTTTTGATGCATCACTAAAGTACGATCCAGGATGGAATGCACTTATTCCAGCTGTTTCTAACACACGTGATGGTATGATGGAAGACATGGCAGTTATGCTTGTGCCATCAAACGAGGCGATGACAGCATGGCTCAATGGAACAGCTACTGACGGAGGAAGTGCAAAGGAAATCATAGATATGTATGGTTCACTCGAGGAAGTACCAAATTCAGTTCTTGATGACCTTATACGAGTAAACCAGCTTGTATCTTTCAATCAGTCTGTACCTTCTCGTTTCGATGATGTGCTTAATGATGCAAATGAGAAAATGGGAATCACAACAGATGATATAGATAGTGTGTTCCTTGCATGTAATGGTGTTGTATACCTTACTAATAGAGTATTTGCACCTACAGCATACTCATCAGTTCTTTTCCCTGCTGTAATTGATACTACACAGTTTAAGATAATCGAAAATGCCATTGGCAACATGGAGTACGACGCTTACTTAAACTCAACAGTATCACGTTATATCTTCATGATACCAACAAACACAGCTATGATGTCATACGTTGATCCAGTATCTTATGGACAGGACATTCCACAATTATGGGAGTTCCATTATGACGCATCACAGGCTGCTGCAAAGCGTATCTATGTTGATGTTTACCAGTGTCAGCTCAACTCAGATGGCACATGGGAGAAGATAGGTGAAAAAATAACTACTATTAAGAATGGTACATCTAATACTTATATTAAGGACCGTTTGGAGTACATTCTTGATAATATTATTGTAACACAGGAATACGTGCCAGGTAAGAAATACTATAAGACTAAAGGCAATACATTCGTTAAAGTTGATGGTGTAGATGCTGGAAGCAATATATATGGTACATTACAGATGGAGAGTGACAAAGCAGCAAAGGTAAAGCAGACTTTCGAAAAGTCTAATGGTTATTCTCTGATTTCTGATGAAATCGTATCTACTACTCAGAAGTCAGTTGCAAAAACCCTTGCTGAACACCCTGAGTTCTCTTATTTCTTCTGGATGCTTAAGAGTTCAGGAGCTATTTCTAAGAATAATGCAAAGGACGGATGGCAGGCTGGTGACCAGGTATATGGTAACCTTTTCAACCTAAAGTCAAAAGGTTCTGTTGGTGCTGAGGACGTTACTTCTAGTTACAAGGCAACATACTTGCTCAACAACTACCACTATACTCTTTATGCACCTACTAATGATGCTATAAATGCTTGTATTAGTAAGTATCCAACATTCCCAGATTCAATAAAACTTCATAATGCGGAGTTGTTCGATGAATATTTTGATGGATTGACAGACGTAGAGCAGGATAGTGTCGTTGCTGCGTTAGGATGTTGTGCAGGTGACTCTGCCGATAGAGTAAGAGAAGAGATGCTTGACTTCATAAAGTATCACATTCAAGATAACTCTATTTATGTCGATAATGGATTCAATTCTGGTGAATACGAATCAGGTAAGACTCAGCTTATTCCTGCTACCGACTTCAATGAGGAAACAGGAGAGATTTATCAAACAGGTTACTATACTTCTGGACGACCATACAGCCTCAATGTACAGGTCACTAATTCTTCTTTAACAGTAACCGATGTGACTGGAAATACACGAAATGTTAATATCGACAATGGACTTTACAATATGATGGCTAATGAATATTGGTATAAGAGTAGTTCTGCTATCAAAAATCCATATTCTGCTACTCTTGACAACTCTTCATCTGTTGTAATACATGGTATCGATGGTGTGCTTCTATATGATGCTCCAACACAGTTCTCATATACACGCAAACCTCTCGTACAGGTAAGTTCAAATGCTAAACGTCGTTAATAAATAGCTATCATGAAGAAAATACTATCAATACTAATGCTATTCGTGTGCTTCGCTTTTAATGCAAGCGCACAGGTTAAAGCGGGCGACGTAATCAGTGGTCAGGTTTGGGACGACTTGGAACCATTGATGAGCTGTTACGTTCTCGAAATCGATAATAATAATCGTATCGTTGCCCATGGAAATACCGACTATAATGGTAACTTCTCTTTTAGGTGTGTCAACCCTAAAGATAAAATCCGTATTTCTTATGCAGGATGCCAAACTCTCGTCATTCCTATAAAGAAGAAGGCACTCGGCAAAATTGTCCTTAAAAGTGCAAATGTCATGAAGGATGTTGTTGTTACTGGTAAGAAGAAAACACAGACTTCTGGTCTTTCAATACCTGTAACAGAAATTTCTGGTGCTACTCAGACTATCGATATGAAGGAGTTTGAGGGTCTTGGTATGACATCTGTAGACGAAGCTCTTCAAGGTCGTATCTCTGGTTTGGATATCGTATCTAATTCAGGTAACCTTGGTGCTGGTACAACAATGCGTCTTCGTGGTGTATCTACAATCAATGGTAATGCTGACCCACTCGTCGTTGTTAATGGAAACGTTTGGACAAATGATGCGAATGCTGACTTTGACTACTCTAACGCTAACGAGGAAAAGTTCGCTGAACTCCTTAATGTCAACCCTGAGGATATCGAGTCTATTTCTGTCCTCAAGGATGCTGCTGCTACAGCAATCTGGGGTTCACAAGGTGCTAATGGTGTAATTGAAATCAAAACTAAGCGTGGTGCTAGAGGTAAGACTAAGGTTACTTACTCATTCCGTTTTACTGGTAGCTGGCAGCCTGAGGGATATAAGCTCCTCAATGGTGATGACTACACTATGTATCTTAAGGAATCTTTCTTCAACCCTAAGCAGGAGCCTGGTTTCGGAGACAACAACTCTTCTAACTACATTCCAGAAATCGCCTACAATCCTAACTTCTCTGAGTACAATATGTACAACGACAATACAGATTGGCGAGATGCTATCACTCAGTTCGGTACTAACCAGCAGCACTACTTAGCACTTGCTGGTGGTGGTGAAAAGGCTAACTTCCGTATCTCTCTTGGATATGACCACCAGACTGGTACAGTTATCAAGCAGGCGCTCGATCGTTTCACAACACGTGTGGCACTTGACTACTTCGTATCAGACCGAATCAAGATTTCTTCTAACTTCGACTTGACTTACACAAATAACCAGAAGAACTACCGTTACAACGGTGAGGACCTTCTTGCTATTGCATATCGTAAGATGCCTAACCTCTCAATTTATGAAGAGGATGAAAACGGTAACGATACAGGCCGTTACTATACTATGAATCCATTTATTACTGCTGAGACAGGTGGTTATAAGGCTTCATCAGTTTATTTGGATGACCAGTATGCTTTGCCAAACCCTGTTGCTGTAGCTAACTTGGCTAAAAACAATGAGAAGACTCTCAAACTCTCTCCAGAGTTTATCATCAAGTATGACTTGCTCGGTACACAAGATGACCAGCATAGACTTACTTATGAGGGACAGGTTATCTTCGATATCTATAACCTTAACGAGGACTCTTATTTCCCAGGTTCACTTATTGCAAGCAACCAGTTTGCTTCTACTTATAATGCAGCAAGTGATTATACTTATAAGAGCCACGCACTATCTACACGTCATACTGTGACTTTTGTGCCTCATTTCAATAATGAAAACCATAGCCTCATGTTCATGGGACGTTTCCAGTATAATGATGGTTCTTCAACAACTCAGACTGCTGGTACTTATATGCTCCCAACAACTGGCGACGGCATAACATCTGCACTTGCTGGAGGTACACCTCAGTCTTTCGCAACAACAGCTGGTGAATGGAAGTCTGAATTCTTCCTCTTCTCTTTGCACTACGCTTACAAAGGAAAGTATATCTTGGATGCTACACTCCGTCGTGATGGTTCTACTAAGTTCGGACCTTCTAACAGATGGGGAAACTTCCCAGGTCTCTCTGCTCGTTGGAATATTTCTGATGAACCTTGGATGGAAGCACTACCATGGATCTCTATGCTCTCTATCAGACCAGGATGGGGTATTGTAGGACGTCAGCCTAACTCAGAATATTTGTTCTATTCTAAGTATGCAACAGGAAGTAAATATCTTAATACTACTTCTGTTTATCCAAGTAATATACGTCTTTCTGACCTTAAGTGGGAAGAGAAGGAAACATTCAACCTCGGTTTTGACTTCGGATTCTTAGATAACAAGATTGATGGTGATATTTCTATCTATACACAGAAGACTACTGACCTACTTATGTCAGGTAGAGCTCTCCCTTCTTCTTCAGGATACAGTTCTTTGTCTTGGAAGAATGTAGGTGCTATGCGCAATAATGGTTGGGAATTCAATATCAATGGCCACAAGATAATTTCTGCAGGTAAGTTCTCTATGGACTTCAACGTTACGTTCGCAAATAACCGTAACGAAATTATTGAAATGGACGAAACTGTACTTGAAACTATGAATGGTGACTTCAACTATAGCAATGGTTCTTACCTTTCACGAGTACAGCTGAACAACCCATTAGGTTCTATCTACGGATTCCGTTACAAGGGTGTTTACCAATACTCTGATTATTCTGACGAAGAGGTAAAAGGTGTAAGTGGACCTAATTCTCCTGTAGCACGTAATGCAGAAGGAGAGGTTATCTATAATGCATCAGGTACTCCTAAGTATATGTATTTTGACTACGACGGTACACGTTATCAGTTTGTTGGTGGTGATGCTATTTATGAAGATATAAATAAGGATGGACAAATCAACGAACTTGATATTGTTTACCTCGGATCTTCACTCCCTAAACTTACGGGAGGTTTCGGTACTAAGTTCAATTACGGCCCATGGGCTTTGAACCTTCAGTTCAACTATCGTTATGGCAATAAGGTCATCAACTATGCTCGTATGAACATAGAGAATATGTCAACAACATCAAACCAGTCACAGGCTGTAAACTGGCGCTGGCATAATGAAGGAGATATCTCTGAATTACCTCGTGCCGTAACTTCTAAGACAAAATATTTAACATACAACTATTTGGGTTCTGACCGTTTTGTTGAGGACGCATCATTCTTGCGTTTGAATTATGCACAGTTGTCATATAGTTTCCAGCCACAGCTTCTCAAGCAGGCAGGTATATCTTCTTTGCGACTTAACCTCACATTGAATAACGTGTTCTGTATCACTAAGTATTCTGGTGCTGATCCAGAAGTGGCACAGGCAGGATTTTCTCCTGCAGGCGATAGCTCTCGTACACCACGCTCACGTTCATTTACTTTTGGTGCTTCAATCCAATTCTAATAGTCTAAATGTGTTATGAAGAATATAAATAATAAAATAAAATCACTTGTTGCGATAGCGTTCGCTGGAGTAGCATTCTCAAGTTGCTCCCTTGATATGCTTCCGCTCAATGAGGTCGTTCTTGAAAACTATTGGACTGACAAGTCTGATGTCGAGAGCGTTGTAGCCTCTTGTTACTGCGGTATGCAGGAGAACGGCTACGTTACAGACATGATTGTTTGGGGAGAAAACCGTTCTGACAATATATCTGCTGGTATAAGTGCTTCTGGAGACTTGATAAACCTGCTTAAGGGTAATCTAAAAACTACGAACGGTTATAATAACTGGAGTGCTATGTACACGGTTATTAACCGTTGTAATACTGTATTGTACTACGCTCCTGAAGTGGCAGAAAAAGACCCAAACTACACAAAGTCTGATCTTGCAATTAATATTGCAGAATGTAAGGCTATTCGTGCTATGTCTTACCTTACACTTATTAAGACTTTCAAGGACGTGCCTTTCACTCTTAATCCTTCTATTGATGATAATGTAGATTACCGCTTGCCAAAGACGGAGTTTAATGTTATCCTCGATTCTCTGATTAATGATATTGAGAGTTGTAAAGATGATGCACCAATTCGTTATTCTGATAAGTTGTACAATACTGGTAAGATTACGCGTGCAGCTATGTATTCTCTCCTTGCTGAGTTATATCTTTGGAGAGCTTCTGATTATAACGCTGCTGCTTACAATCATAATCCACAGGAAGACTATCAGAAGTGTATAGAATGTTGCGATTATGTAATTAATTACAAGATTCAGCAGTATGAGGAAAATAATATTCAGGATGAAGACTTGACTAAGACTGTTGATGCTGAGGTTTGGTCTAAGTATGGATATCCTCTATTAGCAGAAAGTAGTAATTATAGTTCAGGAGCTGCTGCTAGTACTGCAATTTTCGGTACAGGAAATTCTTTCGAGAGTATCTTTGAATTGACTTATAAGTATGGATCAACTACAAAGTTAAATACTGATGTAAGTTATATGTATGGAGGATACGACGAAAAAAATGCTCTTGTTCAGTGTGTTGTGGGTAATGAAAATATTATGACTCAAGCACCATCTTCTGCTAATTATTCTGATGAGACACTTTTTGGTGTATATACCGATTATAGAATGCTTACTTCGTTCTATTATAAGAGTGGTAATTCTTATAATATTTATAAGTATGTAGTCGATCAAAATTATGCGGGAATAGATACATATGGAACAGTTTCTGGTTCAGCTTTTAAGCCTGCTTCATCTTCCCAGTCAAGACGCTCTGGTTACAAACTTCAGTATGAAGGATGGATTATGTATCGTTTGACAGAAATTATGTTGTTCAGAGCTGAGGCAGAAATGGAACTTGCAGGACTCAAGTCTGCTGATGCTACAGATTCTGAGGAAACAGAAAATTCTGGTGTCAGAATGCGTAAGGCTTCTGTAGCTGTTTCTGGATCTTCACTTTCAACTGCTGATGAACTTTATGATGATGCTTTCAACATCATCTCTGCTGTTTACTTGCGCTCTAATCCAGCTTGTAAGAATACAACATCTGCTGCACCTGCTCGCTCTAAGTACACAACTTTGGAGAGTTTCCGTAAGTTGCTCATGAATGAGCGCCGTCGTGAATTCCTCTTCGAAGGTAAGAGATATTTCGACCTTGTACGCTTCTCAAGAAGACTTGGTAATACATCTTATTTACAGTCAGCTATTATCTCTAAATATGGTGAAGCTTCTAAGGCTGTTATCATTAAGTTAGCTCAGCTTGACTTTATGTATATGCCTATACTTAAGTCTCAGATTCAAGTTAATCCAAATCTTACTCAGAATCCTTGTTATGACGATGAGGAGGAGTCTGTTAAAAACTAAAACATTATGAAAAAAATGAAAATTAAGTTTTTTGCCGCTGTTGTGGCTCTTTTGACAGCTCTTCAGCTCGGATTCGTTAGCTGTTCGGATGATCCTGGTGCTGATAGCTACTACACCAGCACTTCTGAATATGCTTCCGATTATTTGAAAAATCGTGAAGAGTATAGTATGTATCTTGAGATTCTTGCACGTGCTACAGGTACTGATTCTACAAAAAATCTAAGACTTGTAGACTTGCTCGGAACTTATGGTTCTTATACAGTTTTTGCTCCTACTAATGATGCAGTAAAGGTTTTACTCGCTAGTAAAGGAAAAAGCACTGTCGCTGAACTTACAAAAGAAGATTGTGATACTATCGCACTCAATTCTATCATAGAACAGGCTTATTTCACTTCTGACGTAAGTGATGGTACTTACCCTAAGTCTAATATGTTGGACCAGTATCTTACTATTACTTGTGACTCTGACGTGACATCTGGTAGTGTCGAACTTGTTATGTATATCAATTCCGACGCTAAGATTATTCATGCGGACGACTCTGTAAGTAATGGTGTGGTACATACTGTAAATAAGGTCGTACTTTCTAATACGGATTTCTTGTCTGACTTCTTAGGACGTGATGATAATATCAAACTGTACTATGAAGCTCTTAAGGTTACACACTTGTCTGATTCTTTGACTAAGTATATTGATGAGAACTATTCTGTAGGAGATGACTCTATTGACTGGACAAATGATGCACTTGTGTTTTCTACTGCTACTGAGTATGATAATGTAGCATATATGGAACATCGTTATTTTAAGTACACGGCATTTGTATGTCCTGACTCTGTGCTTGAACAGAAGTATGGAATTACTTCTCTTGAAGATTTGGATAAAAAGGCTCATGAACTTTATGATCCAATGTATCCAAATGATGCAAACATCACAGATTATACAAATAGACGCAATGCTTTGAATAGATTCATTTCTTATCATTTCCTCGATAGATATGGTTCTTATTATACTCTTACTTGTGTCGATGGTGCTAACTCTACTCTTGCTAAGAACTGGAACAGATTGAAGTGGGATATTGCAGATTGGTATGAGACTATGATGCCTAATTCTATCCTCAAATGTTCTTTCCCTTCTGGTACTCAAAACGGACTTTACATCAATAGACGAGGTGTCATGTCACGTGCTGACGAAAGAGGTGTGTTTATCCCTGGTGCTAAGGTTACACCTGCATCTGAAATGGGAGTAACTCAGACTTGTGTAAATGGTATCTATCACTATATTAGCGATATCATCTCTTATAATGAGACTACTCAGAAGGAGGTACTCAATGAGCGTATGCGTATCGATGCATCAACTCTTTCACCTGACTTCATGACAAGTGAGGCTCGTGGACATTACACAAAATCAAGCTACGAGAATGGTAAGTATGGAACTTGGGATGCTACTGCAAATCGCAATAACAAAAATACTTGTTTAGGATTCAAGCCAGGAGCTGCAAAGAATTTCACGTTCGACTCTAATACTCACCTTCATGTACGTCCACGTGTACTTTCTTTCTGGTCTTATCAAGGTGATGAGGTAACTATCCTTGGTGTATTTAACTTCACAGTTAAACTGCCACCTGTTCCAAAGGGTACTTATGAACTTCGACTTTTCACTTGTGTCAACTTCTCTAACCGTGGTATCATTCAGGTTTATATTGATGACGAACCACAGGGAATTCCTTTCGATATGCGTCCTGACGGTACTACATTGTTTGGATGGCAAAGCGATACTTCTCTTGGTGATGAAGACGCTATTGCTGCATTCGATAAGTCTATTCATAACCTCGGATGGATGAAGGGACCTAAGTCTTATTATTCCGCTTCTTCAGAGTCTGGTGGTACACGCGGTACATGTTTCCGCGATGCGTCAAACACTATTCGTAAGGTTCTCGGTACTTTCGTTAGTGATGGAGAAACTGAACATTATGTTCGTTTCCAACAGAAACTTGAGTCAACAACAAATGCGATGAACTTCGACTTTATCGAAATCGTGCCAAGTTCTGTTTATGACGATGATAATTATCCAGAAGATAGATGGTAATTAATGCTAAACAAAAACTATTATGAACAATAATATAAAAAACACATTCCGTACGGGAATTATAGCAACTGCTGGCGTCGTTGCTCTATTCTCTTGTACAGACACGTGGAATGAACATTATAATTCTTCTGCTCAGGTTGATTATGATGGTACTACTATTCAGGCTCTTGAAAATAAAGCCTCTGACTTCGCTACTGTTGTTAAGGCTACTGGATTTGATAGAGAATTGGCTTCTGAGAATGTCTATACTATATGGGCACCTCAGAATGGTACTTTCACGCTCTCTGACTATGTTGACGCCAATGGTAATTTGGTAAAAGATTCTGCTCTCGTTGTTGACAGATTTATCAAAAACCATATCGCTCGATACAATATTTCTTCTGCATCTTCAGATATGACTATTAACCTACTTAGCTCTAAACTCAAAGAGCTAAGTAGCACAGGAACTATCGGAGATGCTAATATTGTTGACAAAGATCTTATTTGTAACAATGGAGTGCTGAATGTGATTGATGGAGTGCTTCCTTATCAGTACAATATTTTCGAATTGATAGAAAATGAATACGAGGAATCTGACGAGGATGGCAAGGATACTTGTTCTATGTATACATTCTTGAAGGCTTACAATGCTGACTCACTTGATGAGAATAAGTCCGTAAGCCGTGGTGTGGATGCAAGTGGAAACAAGATTTGGGTTGACTCTGTGACTATTCGTAATAACACAGTCTTAAAGAATGTTGATGCGAAGATTTATGAGGAGGACTCTAGTTTCATAGCTCTCATTCCTTCTACTAAGGCTTGGCAAGAACGTTATGAATTTGCTAAGAATCTGCTTGTTTTCAATCCATCTGAAAACACAACTGCAGAAGGAGCTTGTGACTCTCTTCAGAGATACTTTGCTAATATGTTCGCCATGACAGACTTGTTCTATAATAAGAATGCAAATGAACATTATGAGGATTCACTCAAGTCTACAAACTATTCTGAGTATAATTGGCCAAATCACTTATATTATAGCACTACTCCTAAGTTGTTGGCTGAAGATAAGCAGATAAATAATATTCTTTCTAAGGTCGGTTCACCTGTTGAATGTTCAAACGGAGATGCCTATCTTATTGATGAATACCCAATGACTCCTTATGAACAATTCTTCCACAAGATATCACTTAAAGGACGTAGTTTGAGAGCTTATTTGGATGAATCTACAAAAAGTGATGGTACTGTAGCTGCTTATGCATCTAAGAATATTACGTATTCTAACACATCATACGTAGAGGAAAATAGTAATTTACCTATGTATAAGCTAATACCTCAAATAAATGAGTCAGGAGACACTATAAGTGTCGACACTGTTTTGAAACATAAAGAATTTTCAACTTCCTATGTTGACTTCGCACCAACAACAAATGCGAAGAACTATATATCATTAAAGATCCCAAACACATTGTCTGGTACTTATGATATCTATCTTGTAACTTGCCCTATAATTCTTAAGGATTTTTCAGATACTGCTAATTATAAATTCCAGGTTAAGATATGGGAACGTATAAATAAAGAAGGAAAGAATTTAGGAGAATATCCAAGTTCTGCTTCTTATATTTCTAATCCTGATGAGACAAGCGGTAAGTATTTCTATACTTATAAGCATTTTGATGATGATGGATTCATAGAATATATTGATACTACTTATATCGGAGCTTATACATTTAGTAATGCTTATTATAGCAGAAGCGAAGAGGGAGTTATTTTCCAGATTTATGTAAACGTAGGTAATTCTGATTCAGATAATCATGTCTACTCAAGAAATATGCTCATAAATTCTCTTATTCTTAAGCCACATGACTCTGATGCTACTCCAACACCAGTTTCTGGCGCTAAGAAGAGAGCTACTTCTAAAGATATTAATTAC
>JAILIJ010000355.1 GCA_024695315.1 Bacteroidaceae bacterium | reverse complement strand
TCCAAAACTAAAAGTTAAATAATCTTAACGAATTGTTAAATCTTGTCTGGTTTTTATGATATAAAAACTACTCAATCTAATGCCCGAATCAGCAAATCGCAGATTGCACTTTTTTGTACCTTTCAACTTCGGGGTATATTTATTTCTATCTGTATTACAAATACTTACAAAATTCTAAAACACTTCTGCATGAATTGTGGTGCTAAAGTGGCAAAGTTTTGGCGTAAAGTAATAAGATTTTATGTTTATTATAAAAAAATGAGACGCATTGAAATCACTTCAATGCGTCTCGAGAACTTTGTTGGTTGTTATATGTAATTCTAATTTTAATCAGAATTTATACAAGTCCCTGTGCCATCATTGCCGCTAGGAAGTTGGCTTCGCTAAAGCTTCGCCTAACTTGCCTCAGGCAATTTGTCACGGCCTTTTATACAAGTCCCTGTGCCATCATTGCCTTTGCAACTTTCATGAAGCCAGCAACGTTTGCACCTTTAACGTAATTAACGTATCCGTCAGCCTCTGTGCCGTACTTAACACAGTTCTCGTGGATGTTCTCCATGATCCAGAGGAGTTTAGCGTCAACTTCCTCAGCTGTCCATGAAAGACGCTCTGAGTTCTGTGACATCTCAAGACCAGATACAGATACACCACCAGCGTTAGAAGCCTTACCTGGAGAGTAAAGAATCTTAGCCTCCTGGAATACACGGATTGCACCTGGAGTAGATGGCATGTTAGCACCTTCTGCAACAGCGATAACACCGTTTGCTACAAGAGCCTTAGCAGCCTCTTCGTTGAGCTCGTTCTGAGTAGCACATGGAAGAGCGATGTCTGCCTTCTCAAACCAAGGCTTAGCACCTTCTACATATTTAGCTGTTGGATACTTGTCAACATATTCCTTGATACGACCGCGGTAAACGTTCTTGAGCTCCATGATGTAGTCGAGCTTAGCACGATCGATACCGTCTGGATCGTAGATGTAACCGTTAGAATCTGACATTGTCATAGGCATACCACCAAGCTGGAGTACCTTCTCTGCAGCGTACTGAGCTACGTTTCCAGCACCTGAGATGAGTACCTTCTTGCCTTCAACCTTCTCACCCTTAGTCTTCAACATAGCGCGGAGGAAGTAAACTGTACCGTAACCTGTAGCCTCAGGACGGATGAGTGAACCACCGAACTCGATGCCCTTACCTGTGAGAACACCAGAATATTCGCGTGTGAGCTTCTTGTACATACCGAACATGTAACCTACCTCACGACCGCCTACGCCGATGTCACCTGCTGGTACGTCAACGTCTGGACCGATGTGACGAGTGAGCTCAAGCATAAATGCCTGGCAGAAACGCATAACTTCAGCGTCTGACTTGCCACGTGGAGAGAAGTCTGAACCACCCTTACCACCACCCATTGGGAGAGTTGTGAGTGAGTTCTTGAAAGTCTGCTCGAATGCGAGGAACTTAAGAATACCGAGGTTTACAGAGCTGTGGAAACGGATACCTCCCTTGTAAGGGCCGATAGCGTTGTTGTGCTGTACACGGTAACCCATGTTTGTCTGAACCTGGCCCTTATCGTCTACCCATGTTACACGGAACTGGTAAACTCTATCTGGAATACAAAGGCGCTCGATGAGGTTGTACTTGTCAAACTCAGGGTGCTTGTTGTACTCTTCTTCGATAGTTCCAAGAACTTCTTCTACTGCCTGATGATATTCAGGCTCATTTGGAAAACGACGCTTGAGGTTTTCCAATACTTTTTTTGCGTCCATGCAGATTTTCTTTTTTTGTTATTATTGTTGAAATAAAATTATCACTCAAAATATTTTGTGTAGTGTTTTTGCGGTTTTTACTAACGCTTTAGCAAGAATGTAACTTATTTGACTATGATATTATTATTGTTTCTATCATTTTTTTTCTTTTTCGAACGCAAAGGTATGACTTTATAATGTAATCATCAAAAAAAGTAACAAAAAATCAATATTTTTATGTTTTTTTTTGTTTTTTTATCAAAATAGGCCCCTTTTATGTGTGTTTTGAGGTCAAAAGTGGAATTTTTTAGCATCAAAAAATTAGAAAAAGAATTTTTGTTGAGACTAATTGTCGTGTTTTTTGTGATGGCAGTGACTTTTTGAAAGAAAAAAAAGTTTAAGAATGAATTTTTGGCAATTCTGTAATTGTGGACAGAAGCTGTCTTTTCTTTTTTTTAGAATTAATTATGATTAGATTCTAAGTCCACGTCAATTATTATATTATTAGGTGTATTATTTATAAATTAGAAAGCTATGATTATTAGTTATTAAAATATTTATTACCTTTGCCACAGTTTATAAACTATGCACGATTTTATGAATAAACTTTTTACATTACTGTCTTTATGTCTTGTTTCGCTTAGTTCAATGGCGCAGACAGACGTTACGAAGTATTTTCTGTCGAACTACAGTTTTGACTCAGACTTCCATTATACTTCTAGTTCCTCAACAGCAGTTGCTCAGGAAATTAAGGAAATTGATGGGTGGACACCAGGCTTTGATATCAATTATACCATTACAGGTGTGTATGAATTTGGCTTTGGTGGTACATTCAATGGTGCAAGTGTTCCTGCAAAGGGATATGACGGAGAAGCAGGAGGATGTTTAGCTCTGTCTACAGGATGGGGCAATACGTTTAACTATTATCAGACTGTAACTCTCCCTGCTGGTACTTATACTATCAAAGTGCCTACATATAATGGAACAACTACAACAGCTGCAAGTTCTGCTTTGGCATGGATTCCTAATTCAGGAACTCAGACTACTTCTACTGTTACTTCATATAAAGGTAAGAGTTGGACTCTTGATGA
Source organism: Bacteroidaceae bacterium (assembly GCA_024695315.1). Taxonomy (GTDB): domain Bacteria; phylum Bacteroidota; class Bacteroidia; order Bacteroidales; family Bacteroidaceae; genus Minthosoma. Next base: position 19,768 of record JAILIJ010000355.1, on the reverse strand, counting down.
AATCAATTTCACGCTCTCTAAGACAACAACTGGAAAGGTACAGATTGGAATGGTTGCTGCTGCAGGCTCATCTACTAACTCAGCCAAGATCTGTATCGACTATGTGCAGATTCTTGTAACAGATATGGCTGTCGATAAGTCAGGTTTGAAGACTACGCTTACTTCAGCAAATTCATCTTACGGCACAGGTACCGGAAATGGCGCTTCTGCCCTTAAGTCTGCTATTGATGCTGCACAGGCTGTGTATGACGATGCGTCTGCAGAAATGGTTACCGTATTAGAGATGACGGAAACTCTTGAGGAGGCTATTGACACGTACAAAAAGCAGAACATTAGCGAAGAGAATCCTTATGATTGCACTTCATACATTCCAAACCCTTCTTTCGAAGATGGAATAGCTAACTGGACAATCTCAAATCTCGTCTCACAGACTAATACGTCTTTCACAAAGAAGTCTGGTTCTGTTTATTTCGAGAAATGGGTAGCATCTGGTAATGTTGTTGGTGATGGCTCCGCTGTTCAGACAATAACAAACGTACCAAATGGTGTGTATAAGTTGACTGTCGGTGCTCAGAACTATAGCCAAAATTCTACTTCAAAGAAGAATACCGGTGCATACATCTTTGCCGACGATCAGCAGACACCAGTTTATACGCCAGGTGACTATTCTGTGACTTTCACAAATATCACAGGACAGGTGAAAATCGGCTTCATCGCTGAGGGTGCGACAGGAAACTGGCTTGCAGTTGATAATTTCAGACTTTATCAGATTGGCGAGGTTGATAACTCTACTATCATTTCTGAACTTACACGTATTGTTAAGGATGCCACAGCCCTTCAGCCATCAATGATGTCAGGAACTGTAGCCACAACCCTTCAGTCTACTATTGATGTAGCAAATGCTGTAATCGCTGGTACAAAAGACTATTCTGCTGACGTAACGCTTAATCTGTTTGCCGCTATGGAAAGTGCAGAGCAGAGCATAGCAGAATATGAACTTTTGCAATCTACTATCACTTCAGTAGAGTCAAGCTATGATGAAACAAAGGAAGGTGCATCTGATTTCCTTGCTGCATTGAATACAGCAAAGGCTCTTGTTGTAAATTCAGCTGCCACATCTGCAGATTTGGCCAACGGCGTTGAAGTTTTGGAAAAAGCACTTCTCGCATTCAATATCGCTAACGCAACTGCTGGCACTGGTTCTGCTCCAAAGGTGACAAGCACAAATCATTTTGTACCAACAGGTGCTACTCAGGCTCTTGTTCGTGCATCATTCTCAGGCAGCAACATCATCGAGCGTGGTGTATGCTGGAGTACAGAGCATAACCCAACGGTTCTTGACAATCGTACAACAAAGTACTTCACTCAAAACGGTTACGTTCTCCACATCAAGGGACTTACTCCGGCAACAGTTTACTATGTTCGTCCTTATGTAATGAATAAGACTTACACTGTGGCTTATGGCGATGAAGTGAAAATCGTTACTCATCCTGCTGGAAACTGTGTGGGCACATGGGATAATGGAGCTCCAACAGAAGAAGCAAACATTCGCTGCTACAACGCTATTCAGGAAACAATAGAATACTTCAACGAATGGACAGGTATTCGTGGATTCACACTCTCAGGCCACTATGGCGCATCAACTCCAACAGCAGACTGTTCATACGGTGGATGGATGCGTATCGGTCCTACTGCATCTTATCAAGCTATAGGTACAGTACTCCATGAGACAGGACACGGAGTAGGCGTCGGAACACATTGGCGCTGGTATAACTGTTCTGACACTCGTGAAGGAACAACAAAAGGAAAGTGGCTCGGACGTGCAGCTAATGACATGTTAGACTTCTTGGAAAACAACTACACAGAGTCAATGTACCTTACTGGTGATGCTGTTCACGGATGGGGAAGTAATGCAACTTACGATTGGTTCGTAAATGGTGCTGACAAGGATAAGCATTACGAACTTCAGTATATTGGCGGTTGTGCACTTCTATACTCTCTCTTCATTGATGGTCTATGTCCAACAACAAGCTACAATAACGGTATTTCAGGATATACATACAACTTCGACGATGATAAGAAGTATTATATCATGAGTAAGGGTGCCGATAATGGAGTTTACAGCAACCTTCTCTATGTTGGTTCTAATTCTTCTTCAGTGTACTGGAGTCCAAAGCTTGAGCAGTCAGAGATTTCTGACTCTGCAGCATGGAACATAGAGTATAATCCAGAAAGGGGATATTATATGTTTAAGAATGTGCTAACAGGAAAATATCTCACACACAAGTCTTCTGCTAATTATGTGACAACAAAAGAGATTGGGCAAAATAGCACACTTTCTACTACAGAATACTTCCAGCTCATGCCAGACCGTACAGATGTTACTATAGGTAGTGGTAGTGATGCATTTACAACTCACGGATACTGGTTCACATGGTACGATTCAGGCTCAAAGGCCATGAGTGCAAATGCTTATCTGTCTTCTTTCGGATATGGTAATATCGGTCAGACTTCATTCAATTATAGTGATTCTGCTACTAAGCAACAATGGATTATTATTTCTGAGGATGAATTGAGCACTTATAAAAAAGCTGCTATAGCAATGGGAATAAATAGAATTTCTGTTAATGATTCTAATGCTGACGGTACAGCTACAGTCATGGGTATTTATACTGTAGGTGGTGCAAAGCTTCAGAATACTCAATCAGGCGTAAACATCATCAGATATTCAGACGGAACAAGCAAAAAGATAATCTTTAAGTAAAACGTTTTTTGCGTTTACGGATATTTAAAATTCCCCGGTCAGGACGATAATTTTCCTAACTGGGGAATTTTTTGAATAGTAAGTTTTTTGTATCTTTGCGCTCGTCGTGGAAAAATAATAGTATGATAGAAATAAGAAAAGTATCGTCTGATGACGAGAAAAAGTCGTTTATAGAATTTAACTATAAACTTTATAAGAACAGTCCATATGCAGTGCCAGATTTGGCGATGGACGTGAGAAACACATTCAATCCTAATAAGAATGCAGGGTATGAATTTTGTGACGTACAACAATTTCTCGCATATAAAGATGGAGAGATTGTCGGACGAGTGGCTGCTATAATTAACCGAAAGGCCAACGAGAAGTGGAATAACAAGATTGTTCGCTTCGGCTGGATTGATTTTATAGAGGACAAGGAAGTCTGCCAGACTTTGCTCGATGCGGTAGAAAAGTGGGGCAAAGAACGCGGAATGACTGAAATACAAGGCCCACTTGGCATTACTGACATGGATAAGGAAGGTATGCTGACCGAAGGTTTCGACCGCATGGGGTCAGTCCTTACCATTTATAACTATCCTTATTATCCTAAATTCCTAGAAGAACTCGGATTCGAAACAAAGGCAGAATGGGAAGAGTTGTGTGTGAAAGTGCCAGACTGTATTCCTGAGAAATATGTGAAAGTTACGGATATAGTGATGAAGCGCAACAATCTGCGTGTGCACAAACTGAAAAGCCACAAAGAGTTTATACGTGAAGGATACGGACCGAAACTATTCAATCTTGTTAATGAGGCTTACAGTCAGCTCTTTGGCTACTCTGAGTTGAGTCAAAAACAGATTGACCTCTATGTTAAAGAGTTTCTCCCGTTGATAGATCTCGACCTCGTCACGTTCGTTGAAAAGGTCGATACAGGCGAGACAATAGCATTTGGAGCATGTATGCCATCCTTGGCCAATGCTATGCGTAAGGCTAACGGCAAACTCCTTCCTTTTGGCTGGTTCCATCTCATTAAAGCACTCAAGATGAAGAGATACTATGAGGATAATGTCAACCTGATGCTCATAGCTGTCAAGCCTGAATATCAAAGCAAGGGAGTAAATGCACCGATATTCTCCGACCTTATTCCTCACTTCCAAAAGTGCGGATTCAAATATGCTAATGTCTGTCCTATGTTGGTGACAAACTCTAAGGTTCTTGCACAGTGGGAATATTTTGAATACGAGATAAGCAAAAGACGAAAATGCTTTGGTAAAGATATCTGACAAAAGTATCGTAAGTTTGATAACGCTTCCGTTGCAGGATGTACAGTTTTTTCGAATCCATTGTCGTTTTATTAACTATTACTTAGCAATTTCTATATCTATAAAAGATTACAACTAAACTCGTTTAAAAGCGACAAACATATAAGATTTTCAAAAAAACATCATTGATATCTGTTAATCTTTTTTACGCGTCATAAGTATAAAGGTCGGTTTCTTCGTAAACCGACCTTTTATTTATGTCCAAAAAGCATACGAATGTAATTCTATAAGGGCATTAAATTTTCGTTTAATTTGCATTAAATGTCTACGTTTTTTATGGCGATTTAATGCCGATTTAACGATGCCTAAACGGTGATTTAGTAGGCAATACATGTTGGCATTTTTTTTATGTGTAAGCAGTGATGAGGCGTTTATTGCTGGATAATTTTTTCATTCGAGCGCAAACTTTTTTGTAAAGTTCAGCAAGAATAGTTCTATTATTCAGGAGAAATTTTCCGAATCACGCCGTGATTTTAAGAATTGTTTCGCAATAAGCAAAGAATAGCCCTGGAGAAATAAAGAAATTTTTCTGCATTGAAGCTAAAAATGTTCTGCATTATCGGTGTGTTTTTTCAGTATTAGTGCGTAGGCGGAAATGAAGTCGGTATCGAGACAAAGCGTAGACTATTATTTGAAGGAATATTATTTCAAACAAAGAAAACGAGACAAGAACCTATTTCCCTAAGTTCTTGTCTCGTATTTTACACTAAATCGGAAATTACAGTTTTACTACGTAGTGTTACTCTCACCAATGAAATAATTTCTTAAGCCTCTTCATGAATGCAGTGAATGCGTCCTCTTGGGTGTTATCAACATTCAAGATAAATCCATCGGGATAGATGACGCGATTGCTACAAATATCAAACAAGGCCACATCATATTGTTTGGCAAGCCTTTCGGAAAGGATATAAACTTTCTCCGCATCCGACCACGCAAAAGCTACATATATTGCCTCTGTAGCAATAGCGTAGTCCGCTTCCTGATATTCGCCATTTCCCAAATCTCCGTCTGAAGAGGCGAACTCCCCATTCAGCGGTGGAACAATATCCTTTATAGCCATGAACCAATTTTGCAAACTGGGGGTCGCATGCCTATAATCGTCATAGTCAATATCGTCAGCCCATTCTGTGATGGTATCGTACCAACTTAGAAAGTCTCTTTTGTTCGAAAAGCGCTTACGCTTATCAAGAACCATAAGGTCATAACTCATATTTTCCTATTTAACGTGATAAATTATAATTGTTTGTAACAATTTGGTGTTTAGTGAAAGCAAAGTTACAGAAATTTTCTTTTATGGCAGATAAGTTCTGCAAGTTTTTAAGCCGTATGATGCCAATATATTCCATAGCTCCGGCTACAGGTGTCTTTAGCATTTTTACATTGAGCACAGAACTACATTATATCCTCCAATTGCCTACTATAGAATTAATGGTTAACGCAAAGTCTTGTTTATTTTTGTATTATGTTCGCTAAAACATTGTCTTTTTAGCACACATTTATGCAGAACATTTTATTCATCGTAGCAGAATAATTTCTTTATTCCTACGGGGCAATTCTATGTCTATTGCGAAATAATTCATAAAATCATTGAATGGTACGGTCGTATCATTGAATGGTATGACTGTACCATTGAGTGGTACAACCGTATCATTGAATGATTTTGAAAAATTCTCCTGAACAATAGAACTATTCCTGCTGAACTTTACGAAAAATTTTGCGCTCGAATGAAAGAATTATCCAGCATTAAATGCCTCATAACAGCTTACAATCAAAAATGCTAACAGAACTTGCTTGCTTAATCACTGTTTGATGCTTGTTAAACGAAAATAAATTGGAATTTATCTATAAAAAATAGAAAGTCTCATTTATCCATAGTCAGAATCACTTCTAATGCTTTATCACCTTCAATAGCGAATCGTTCTTTTCTTGTTCAAAAGGAACTCCATCACTTAATCTGTAAAAGATAGTGCTATGATAGACACTATCACTTTCAAATTCCGTAGCATCAACCTCTGCTTTTATTAAGTCTAAATCATTGTAAAATGAATAATCAATTCCCTTCAATTCACCAAATCCGATATCCATCAAGATGTACATACGCCTGTCTATAAAACCGTCTCTTTTGTATAGGACAAATGTATTGGGATCGAAAAAGCCACGGTATTCTGAATAAATGACATATTCTTTGCTGCTCCATATTCTTTCATTATGCATAAGCAGTGCAATATACAAGCTAATAAAACTTGCAATTACCAATACGATACAACATAACCAACCCATTATTTTCCACAGGATGTACTTCCCTTTGGTATAACGGATTGTCAACAGTACGACAATGATGGCAATCAACAGCGAGGAAAATAACCAAGCCCAATTGCCTAATTGCCAGACCAACCTGTCACCATGTTCGAAGAACAATGTCGGCAGAAATGAAACGCCCAAAAGGACTAAGGTAAGAATTGCTATACCAAACTTTACTAATTTCTTCATTTTCTATCGGTCTTATTTGTCATAATACTAAGTACAAAATACAATACAGAAATACAAACGGTCATGAAAATATGTGTGTTTATGTCCTATAAATTTCTGATTTATCTGTTCATTTTGTTCTTTTACTTAATATGTCAGAGTGTTATTACTATTATACTGCAGACTATGCGTTGGCTAATAGGCATTGATAATCATAGACTCACAGGTTCAATGTAAAGTACAAGCTTTTCTTTTTTTAGACTCATACCGCACGTTCATGTTTACAATAAATCTGCTTGGTGGCAAAAAAATCTATTTCTATGTCATCATCCATCTAAATTGGAAACTACTTATTTGTCAACTTGATATTTGCCTTGACGCAAATTTTCAGTTCGTTGACTTGGAGTGCCTTGATAATACCGATTCTTGTCGAAAGCAAATGATTGTTCATCAACAAAATCGTAGCCGCAAATGAAGGATTCAATATCAACGCCTGACATTAACGAGTCGCAATAATAGACATGACGGCCGTCACAAGAGTAGGTGTCGGATTTATTAATGGTTGACACTTCAATTTCTGACATGTAGTGTGAAGGAAGTACTTTGAAGGTCTTTGGATTGGCTTCCGGCAAAATATGATTTTCATAATAAACTCGCTTTTTGTCTAAATACCAATCACGGTACGGCTCAACCCGGTGAACGGTCACGAAGTCTGTACCCTTAGGCATTGGCAACAACTTATAATTATATACTGTCGTGCCATCAGTATGAAATGCGTCATACATTCCGTCTTCCATATTCTTGTGCTTTAAGGTGCTGAGGTCTCGTATTGCTGAGCCGTAAGCCTCGTAATACATACGGTGCTTGTCTTTGCCATAGTGATATTCACCCTTCAACACGGAGAATGTTGCTGGATCTGCTCCCTCTACAATGTTGTTTTTGTAATAGACATATTTGGCATCAACTGCATAGTAGATATTTAATGGCTTAAACGTGCTGTAATCTCCAATTGCCACGGCCTTTTTATCTGCAGGAGTGGCAGAATCTAAATAATAGACCTGAATGCTATCTATAGCCCAATTGTAATCTATCTGTTTGAAACTACTTATATCTGCCACATGGAGCGCTTGATCTGCCATGTAATAATCGTGTGCGTCATGAGACATATTTGAGTCGTTGCCATCTGGTATGACAAAAGTAGTCGGATCTGCTCCACTGATAACTTTATCATTAAACCACACATGGTTCATATCTGTTGCGTAGTTTTCATTCAGAACCTTGAACGTCGTTGGGGCGGCTCCTTCCAATATGTCATATAGATAATACACATGATTAACATCTATTGCGTAATTTCCGTTCAGGCGTTCGTAAGTCAATGGGTCATGGCCTGCTGGTTTTCTTTCTGCCCACGAACTTGAGCCAATTGTTAAAAACAAGGAAAAAAGGCCCACAGGTATCAATGGGCACAGACTAAATAGCCATGCCATTCCAAGGCGTTTTGACAGTTTAAACCATAATCTCATCAATGGGAACAGATAAATGGGATAGAGCCAAATGGTCAATACCATGCCCCAACGGCAGTTATTGTCAACGGTAGAGCGTATGGGAGCATCAAAGAAAAATATCGACACAAAGATGCTTATCGGCCAAAATAACAGTGTCAAAGTCATCAACCAGAATATAAATTTCTGGAGCTTTGAAGGCTGCCCTCCCAGTATACGGGCAGCCAGTCCTTTTGAATTATTCTTCTGTTCCATCTAAACTTTGTTGTGTCTATTATAGGTTCTTCTTGAAAAACTCTACCAAGCTATTTCTGAGGTGAAGTGAAGTTCCCTTTCTCTCATATATGCCATGAGTTCTCATTGGGTAACTTATCTGATAGAAAAGTTTACCGTTCTCTATAAGTTTATTTACGAGCATCTCGCAGTTCTGGTAGTGGACATTGTCGTCGCCAGTACCATGAATAAGTAGTAGATTGCCTTTAAGTCCTTGTGTAAAGTTGATAGGGCTTCCTTTGAAATATCCGTCAGGATTGTTTTGCGGAGTATTCATGTAGCGCTCCTGATAGATTGTGTCGTAAAGCTTTTGGTCACTTACAAAGGCTATAGCTACTCCCGTCTTGAAGATATCTGGATAGCGGAACATGCAGTTAAGTGTCATGCTTCCGCCGCCGCTCCATCCTGTAACGCCGATACGAGTTGAGTCCATGTATTCATATTTTCGACAAAGGTCCATGATGCCGCGTGCTTGATCTTCGGATGACTTAACACCTACTTCACCATAGATACATTTGCGCCATTGGCGTCCGCGTGGAGCATTTGCACCGCGGTTTTCGATGCTAACAACAATGAAGCCTTGGTTTGCGAGATAATGCCAGAAGAGACTTCTTGACCATACATCCTGCACAGTGGCAGATGCAGGTTCTCCATATACGAAATCTATGACTGGATATTTTTTCTTAGGATCGAAATTGAAAGGTTTGATAATCCAAGCATCCAGTTCGAGGTCTCCACTCGTACATTTTGTGAATTCCTTGTGTCCAATAGCCAGATTGTTGAAAGCTGCAGTAGCTTTGGCATTGTCCTCTAATGATTTCTCAACAGTCCAGTTGCCTTTCTTGTCAAATCTTATGAGACTGTACTGAGGAGCAGTCGAAGCATTGGAGTATGTTTCTGTAGCGTAGTCGCAGCTTGGCGAGAAGCTGTATGAATATTGGCCTTTCTTTGTGCCGCTAATCTTTTCGCACTTTCCGTTGCCGTATATCTTAGCTCTGTAGAGGTAACGTTCAGTAGCCTGATTCTCTGGTGTGGCAATGAAATAGATGTAGCCTCTTTTTTCGTCAAAAGCAACCTCGCTAATCACGTCCAGTTCAGCATCGGTAATACATTTCCATTTCTTTCCGTCGGCAGACACACGGTACAGGTGTCTCCATCCATCGCGTTCGCTGGTGAATGTGAAGTATTTATTGCCTTTCAGCCAGTGGATATTATCGTTTGTCTCAACCCAAGCCGCGTCCTTATCAACGCAAAGCACGGACAGTCCTTGTGCCTTGCCATCAACAATATTGCATGACCAAACCGTGTTTGTGTTTTGCGGTCTGTTCATCTGCTGAATCATCAGTCTGTTTGTTCCTGGAGCAAATTCCATTCGAGGCAGGTAGTTTTCACGTGCATTTCCTGGAATGGCAATATCAGTCTTTGTCCCGTCGTTAATATCGACAATCTTGACAGAAACAGCCGAGTTTTGTGTTCCTGCTTTTGGATAAGGGAAATGCTGTACGGTAGGGTAGATGCTGTCGACATTATTTATTATGTCAAACCATCCTGTTCCGCTTGTGTTGCTGTGCCAAAAAGCTATGTATTTGCTGTCGCCGCTCCAGCGGAATCCGTCTCTGCAGTCAAATTCCTCTTCGTAGACCCAGTCGAAAGTACCATTTACGATAGTGTCGTTGCCGTCTGTAGTAAGTGCTTTCTGGCTGTTGCTATTTGCGCAGTCTTCCAAGTAGATGTTGTTTTTGCTCACGTATGCAACGTGTTTGCCATCAGGCGAGAACTTTGCAAACATTAGCGAAGACTTTGGCAAATTGGCACCTAATTGGCGCTGTTCACCATTTTTAAGGTTTACGATAAAATAGTCGCCGCGAGTTTCATATCGCCATACTCTCTTTTTGTTCGTAAATCTTAGGGCGAAAGTTTCATCACAGTTTACGGCCTCATATCTATTATCCTGCTCAGTAGTAGCCTTTTCGTATGGCATGTCGCCGGCAGAACCCGTTTTCCAGTTAAGGCTTGATGGAGTCTTTGTTGGAATAATCCTCCACGAATTGATGGCATCATCTAAGGTAAGTTCTTTCTTCTGGGCATTGGCTGATGAGAATAAACAGAGCGCAACAAGAGTTACGCCAAAGCAGTTTTTTATTGTCATGTTCTTGTGTTTTGTAATATATAATTTTAATTGTTAATCTTCATATTCTGTAGGGTCTTCGATTCCAGCATCGCGTAAAGCTTCTTTTCTCTCTACACATGTGCCGCATTTTCCGCAATGGAGCTTTCCGCCCTTGTAGCATGACCATGTTTCTGCATAGTTGATGTGCAAAAGTTTTCCGTGGCGAGCAACATCGGTTTTTGAGATATTTGTGTATGGAGCAAATATTTCTACATTAGTATCTGTGCCGAGTGTCATGGCGCTTGACATGGCGTCAATAAATTCTGCACGACAGTCTGGGTAGATGGTGTGGTCGCCACCGTGATTAGCAATCAGAACTTTCTTGAGTCCGTAACTTTCAGCTAGTCCACAAGCCACGCTGAGCATAATGCCATTACGGAAAGGAACTACTGTACTTTTCATGTTCTCTGCTGTGTAATGTCCTTCAGGAATGGCGTCGGCCCCTTCGAGTAAGGACGATTTGAAGTATTGACCCATGAATGCCAGTGGAATTATCAGGTGCTTAATGCCAAGTCGTTCGCAATGAAGTTTGGCGAACGCAATTTCCTTTTCGTTGTGGTTGCTTCCGTAGTCGAAGCTGACACCAAGTGCTATCTGATCTGCATATTCGTAAAGCATAGTAACGGAGTCCATACCTCCTGATACGACTATAAGTGAATCCTTCATATTGTTTTTCTTGTTTTTGTTCTTTTTTATATACATTCAGTACTGCTGAATCTTTAATCTCTATCCTCAAGTACTGGGAATTTCTTTCTAAAAGCGTAGAGAGCTTCGAGGTCAAGCTCCATGGTTATTCCGCAAACCTTGTTCTCTTCACATTCTGCAACCGTATTGCCGTAAGCGTCGATGAGCATTGTGCCTCCGCTGTATTCGCAGTATGGGTCCTTACCAGTACGGTCAACGGCAGCAACGTAGCATTGATTCTCTATGGCACGAGCATGAGCCAAGGCCTTCCATGCCTTCAGTCTTACAGTAGGCCAGCTTGCAACGTATAGGGCCACGTCGTATGGCTCGTCTTTTGTGTTTCTTGCGAAGATAGGGAAGCGCATGTCGTAGCAAACCTGTAGTAGGAATTTGACACCACGGAATTCCACTACCTTGCGTTCTTTGCCGCTTGTGTATCTGTGGTGTTCTCCGCCGTATGTAAACAAGTGGTGCTTATCGTAGTATTCGTAAGTCCCGTCAGGCTTCACGAAGTAGAAACGGTTGTGGTAAGTCTTTTTTCCCCCTTCAGAAATACATGTAGCGACGCTTCCCGCTATGGCCGCATCCATGTTCTTTGCCGTTTTTATCATCCAGTTGAGTGATGAAAGGTCATCCTCAGCAATGCCCTCTGGCTCTGTGGCAAATCCTGTAGAGAACATTTCTGGAAGCACATAGACTTCTGATTTGTCGAGGCTCTTTATAAGTTCCTCGGCTTTCTGCTGGTTGGCAACAGGGTCGCCCCAAATTATATCTGTTTGTAGTAAGCTTATTTTCATATATTGAAGTGTGGATTTTTTTGCTTATTTTATCTGCAAATCTATGATTTTTCTTGTTCAAAAACAAATTGTACGGTGATTATTTGTTTTGTTCTTTTTCAAATATGCGGAGATAGATGAGGCTCTTACTTAAAATACGTAAAGTTGCCTTTAGAATACGAAGGTGTTACGAAGGTAATACGAAGGGTTAGCAAACATAAATTTGACGAAAAGTCACTCCTTCATAAATTTGAAAAACTTTGTGAGCAAGTTGCACATGAAGAGATTGTATGACTGAAAGATTGAAGACTATAAGTAGCTATGGAAAGCTATAGAAGGAAAGGACTTTACGGAAGAAATGCTTGTGGATTTGCTTTTGGAAGAATATGATGTGAGTCGTGAAGATGCACAGGAAGCCGTTAAGGACTTAGTTAAAGACTAGATAGAAGAAAAGGTAGTTACTCCGTAACAAAATCTTTTCTAACTTATTTTTGATATAAGGATTTAGACTAAAATGTTTTACTTTCTTGTTTTAATCTTCAAGCAAAAAGACGTTGAAACTATAAATATGATTAAAAAAGTGATATTTACTTTTCAATTTTCTAAATATTGGCTACATTTGCACAAACTTTAAAATCTTAAGATTAATAATCTAAGGAAAAAACATTCAACAATAATAATGGAAAAAAAATTACTTCTTGGAGATGAGGCTGTAGCACTCGGGGCTATACATGCGGGATTGAGTGGTGTGTATGCTTATCCTGGCACCCCATCTACGGAAATTACCGAATTTATTCAGAGCAACGCCTTGGCTAAGGAACGTGGTATTCATAGCCGTTGGTGTACAAATGAGAAGACTGCCATGGAGGCGGCTCTCGGTATGTCATACGCGGGAAAACGTGCTCTTGTCTGCATGAAACATGTGGGAATGAACGTATGTGCAGATGCTTTTGTCAATTCTGCCATTACTGGCGCAAATGGTGGTCTTGTTGTACTTGCTGCCGACGACCCTTCTATGCACTCCAGTCAGAACGAACAGGATTCACGTTTCTATGCTAAGTTTGCAATGGTTCCTTGTTTTGAACCAAGTAATCAGCAGGAGGCATACGATATGATGGCTAAGGCTTTTGAGATGAGTGAAGAACTACATGTTCCTGTTGTGCTACGCGTTGTAACTCGTCTGGCACACAGTCGTGCAGCTGTTGTGGTTGGAACTGTAAGAGAAGAGAATAAGTATTGTGCAAGTTCAGACCAATGGGTTCTGCTACCTGGTATTGCTCGTAAGAAATATGTTGAACTCCTCGAAAAGCAGCCAAAGATGCTCGCTGCTTCAGAGAGCTCTTCATATAATAGGGTGGAGAATGGAAATGGTAAACTAGGAATTATAGCATGTGGAATTGCCTATAACTATGTGAAGGAAAATATGGGCGATAATGCAAATGTTCTTAAGGTAAGTCAATATCCTCTTCCTGAGGCAAAGATCAAACAGCTTGCTGCCGACAACGATGCAATCCTTGTTGTTGAGGATGGACAGCCGGTTGTGGAGCAAGATGTGAAGGCTCTTTTAGGTACTGGATATACTGTAAAAGGTCGTCTTACTGGTGATTTGCCACGTACTGGCGAGCTCACACCTGACAATGTGGCTGTGGCTCTCGGTTTGCCTGCAGGTCCTGTGTTCGAAACTGCTAAGAATCTTGCTGGGCGTCCTCCACAACTATGTCAGGGATGTGGACACCGCGATGTGTATGGCGCACTCCGTGAGATTATTGATGAATTCCCAGATGCCCGTGTCTTTGGCGATATAGGGTGTTATACTCTCGGAGCACTTCCACCATTCAAGGCTCTTTCAAGTTGTGTAGACATGGGAGCAAGTATCACGATGGCTAAGGGTGCCGCAGACGCAGGCTTACGTCCAGCCATAGCTGTAATTGGCGATTCAACTTTCACTCATTCTGGAATGACAGGTCTTCTGGATGCCATTAATGAGAATGCGCCGATAACAGTCATTATAAGTGATAATTTGACTACGGGTATGACTGGTGGACAGGATAGTGCTGGTACAAACAAGTACGAGGCTATATGTCTGGGACTTGGTCTTGATCCAGCCCATCTACATGTAGTTACTCCTATACCAAGAAATATACCTGCTATCGCTCAGCTTATCCGCGATGAGATAGCATACGAGGGAACAAGTGTTATTATCCCACGTCGAGAGTGCATACAGACTGCTGCACGCCATGCACGTGAGGCTGCAAAGAAAAAGTAAAGGGGGATACACAATGAAAAAAGACATAATACTTTGCGGTGTGGGAGGACAAGGTATCCTTTCTATCGCTACTATAATAGGAGAGGCCGCAACTAAGGCTGGTCTCAATCTTAAGCAGGCTGAGGTACACGGAATGAGTCAGCGAGGAGGTGACGTTCAGTCAAATCTCCGCTTGTCAACTGATACAATCTATTCAGACCTCATCTCTATGGGTGGAGCAGATATAGTCATTAGTATGGAACCTATGGAGGCATTACGCTATCTTCCATATCTTGCCAAGACAGGAACTATCGTCACTAGCAGTAAGCCTTTTGTCAATATTCCTAATTATCCGGATAATGACGCTCTTATGGCAGAACTTGAGTCTATGCCATCCGTCAAGCTTGATATTGAGAGTGTAGCAAAAGATGCTGGAAATGTACGTGGTGCCAATATGGTACTTCTCGGCATGGCTGCTCCATATATCGAGATTCTTTCTGTCGCCCAGCTTCGCGAAGCTATCTCTGTCGTCTTTGCACGCAAGGGAGAGGCTGTTGTCGAGGCAAACCTTAAGGCGTTTGACGAAGGGGTAAAGAGAGGAAAAAACTAAAAGAAATTGACTAACTGAATAAAACTGATCAATTAAACAATAACAATAACATGATACACAATCCAGAAATAGAGTGCATGGACCGTGAGTCTATGCGTAAACTCCAGAGCGAGCGCCTTATCAAAACTGTAAAAACTTGCTATGAGAAGGTTCCTTTCTATAGGAAGAAAATGGACGAAATGGGCATTACGCCCGATGACATAAAAAGTATTGACGACATTGTGAAGCTGCCTTTCACTACGAAGACTGACCTTCGCGACGAATATCCTTTTGGACTTCAAGCTGTGCCACAAGATCAGATAGCTCGTATCCATGCATCTTCTGGTACTACAGGTAAGCCAGTTGTCGGTACATATACTAAGAACGACCTTGACAATTGGGCTGAAGGCGTGGCACGAGTTCTTGCTGTTGGAGATGTCGGTCCTGGTGATGTGGTACAGGTTGCATACGGCTATGGACTATTCACAGGAGGCCTTGGCGCACATGACGGAGCCGCTAAGCGAGGTGCGGTTCAGTTGCCAATATCTGCAGGAAACTCAGAGAAGCAGGTCATGCTTATGCAGGATTTCAAGACTACGGCTTTATGCTGTACGCCTTCATACGCTCTTCGACTTGCTGAGGTTGTAGAACAGAAGGGACTCAAGCCAGACGATCTTAGTCTGCGAGTTGGTTTCTTCGGAGCTGAACCTTGGACATGGGGTATACGCCGTGAGATAGAGAAGAAACTCGGCATTAAGGCTATAGATATATATGGTTTGACAGAGATGTCAGGACCAGGTGTTGGTGGCGAATGTGAGTATCAGGATGGCACACATGTTTGGGAAGATATGTTCTACCCAGAAGTTATCAATCCGGAGACTCTAGAGCCAGTAGCACCAGGCGAGGAAGGAGAACTTGTCTTTACTTCGCTCACTAAGGAAGCCATGCCAATTATACGTTATCGTACTCGAGACCTTACGCATCTGATTTATGATAAGTGTAAGTGTGGCAGAACGGCTGTTCGTATCGGTAAGATTCTTGGACGTTCAGACGATATGCTCATCATACGTGGTGTTAATGTCTTCCCAAGCCAGATTGAGACTGTACTTACAGAGTTCCCAGCTTTCACTCCTCAGTATATGATAACTGTTGACCGTAAGCATAATGAGGATACGTTCGATCTTGATGTGGAGTTGCGTGAGGAATACTTCTCACCAAACCCAGCTAAGCAGATGCCATTCATCAAGCCACTTTACGACCGTATCGTATCGCTCATCGGTATTAAGCCTAATATCCATATTAAGGAACCAGGCAATATTGAGCGTTCTACAGGTAAGGCTAAGCACGTTAAGGATCTCCGCGACTTCAGTAATTGGAAAGAGGGACGATTCTCTTGATATAATGCCGTATTTGCAAATGGCATAACAGAAAAAGAAAAACATTAAAATGAAGATATTTTCAGATGAATTAGTGGCAGAGGCTGCACGTGTGAATCACGTTGCAGACCTCTCTCATGCAACAATTGGCGAGACCCTTCTGGTTGCGCAGTATCTTGAACAGAAAACTGGCATTCCTTTTATCCGCATGGATCAGGGTAGTCCTGGTCTGCCTGCAAATAAATATGGAATAGAGGCAGAGAAGCGTGCGCTCGATAGTGGCATAGGAAGTCAATATCCTGCAGCTGCCGGAGTGCCTGAATTGAAGGAAGCCGCCAGTAAGTTTGTCAAGGCTTTTATAAATGTAGACATCTCGCCTCGTGCCTGCATCCCTACAGTTGGAAGTGTGGCTGGTAGCTTCGGTAGTTTCATAGCTTGCTGTCAGCGTGACCCAAAGAAGGATAAGGTACTTTTCATCGATCCTGGATTCCCAATTCAGAAGAGTCAGCTGAGAATACTCGGCATAGAATGGAAGGAATTCGATATCTATCCTTATCGCGGAGCTGCTCTGCGTGCCAAGCTGGAGGAAGAACTCAAGAATGGCGATGTGGCTGCTATTGTATACAGTAACCCGAACAACCCTGCGTGGATTTCTCTTGAGGAGGAGGAACTCGAGATTATTGGTGAAATGGCTACCAAGCATGACGTTATAATCATGGAGGACTTGGCTTATTTTGCTATGGACAACCGTCGCGACCTGTCTCATCCATACGTAGAGCCATACGTGCGAACTGTAGCACGCTATACAGACAACTATATTCTCATGCTGTCAAGCTCGAAGATATTCTCTTATGCAGGTCAGCGTATGGCGCTTGTCTGCATTAGCGATAAACTTTTTGACCGTCATTTCCCAGCACTTTCTGAGCGCTATCACGATTCTGGAGTCTTTGGACCAACCTTTATTGCCAGCATACAGTACATGATTACTTCTGGTTGTACGGCAACCACTCAGTATGGCTATGCTGAGATGTTGCGCTTGTCATGTGAGGGCAAGATCAATTTCGTGGAGGACACAAAGGAGTATGCCATCCGTGCCAAGAAAATGAAGAAGATATTCTGCGACAACGGATTCACAATCACTTATCCTAAGGATGTTAGCGAGGATATTGCCGACGGTTTCTTCTTCTCTTTGTCATATCCGGGACTATCGGGTGGAGAACTTGCTTCTGAACTTATCCATTATGGTGTGTCAAGCATCAACCTCGATACTACGGGAAGTCTTCAGCCTGGTGTACGTGCTTGTACAAGCCGTATGCGAGAGGAATTGTATCCTATTCTTGAGGAGCGAATGAAGATGTTTAAGGCTGACCATTGTTGAGGCTAAGCAAAATTGTTATGGGTATGACATTACTGGAAACGTTAAACGAAAATGACCGTTTTGCCAAAAGTATAGGTGCACGCCTTACTGAGATACGTGAGGGCTATGCTAAGGCAGAGCTTACAGTCGGAGAGAATCATATAAATGCTGGTGGCGTATGCCAGGGCGGAGTTATGTACACGCTTGCCGATTTGAGTTTTGCAGGGGTGGCAAATTGCCATGGCGTATTGACTCTTGGGGTAAACAATACTATAACTTTCTTGAAGAGTGCCAAACTGGGCGACCATCTGTGTGCGGAGTGTACCGAACTGTTTGACCATCATAAATTGCCGTATTGCGACATCAGAATATCCAATCAGGACGGTGAACTTATTGCGGTAATGACTGGGCTTGCCTATCGTTTGAAGAAGGAATTCCTGTATGATGAGCTTATGTGATAGGAAAATCCTTTCTCATAAGAGTTGGCCTGCCATCTTTATATGAAGAGCAATTCATACTATAGAATAAATATTTAACGCTTATTTAACGCATATAAAACGACCGTTTAACATGCGTTAAATTTTTTGCAAAAACGAAATGTGCAAATTGCTTATTTCTTAGTTTAAGGGTGTATCAGTAGTCTATTTAAAGACTTTTGATACACCCAAAATCATTGCATTATGTTAAAAACGTCTGTTCCTATTATCGCACGTTGACTTTTTTGCCGTTGATAATATACATACCCTTAGGAAGTACTTTAATATCGTTGCCAACATATACACCGTTGATTGTGTAAATCTTATTGTCAGTAGACTCAGCAGATTCTACATTCTCAATTCCATTAGCTTCCTCAGAGAGTTCGCCCAATCCGTTAGCAAAGTTATTGCCGTAGACAGAAGAGAGGGTAGTCTGGAATGCAATTTCATAGAGATATGACTTAGAAACTGTAACAACGACCTTGTAGACCTTTGAAGCGTCAAGTCCGGACATCGTTGTAGCTGTAGCTCCAGCAGTTGTGCTTGATGCAGAAGCTGCAACTGTAGAAGAAGCTGAGAGTGAACCGTCGGCATATACTGCGCATTCGTATGCCTTGACATTCAATGAACCAGCAGAACTTCTACCGTACCAGCTTGATGTGCTTCGTCCGTAGCCATAGAGTTTAACGGCAGAACAGTTAGTGACGTAGAAAGTCTCTGTAGCGGCAGTTGAACCATAAGAACTTGAAGTTATGGCGCGTGAACTATTGCTACTGCTGAAGAAAGAAGAGTAGCCTCCGAAGACGTCAGCGCGACTCCATGTAGTACGTACTGTATAGATGTTGCTTGATGAAATCCAAGCTTGGTCGCCAGCAGAGTAATATGCTCCGTAAGCAGGTATTGAGATCCAAGACTTGTTGCCGTCGTTTACGATAGAGTAGAAATTGTTAACTCCATATACTCCTGCATCATCAATAGTGCTATACTTGTGGAGGTCGAGGTAGTTGTCAGAAGCTGTACCGCCAGCCAAATCAGCCTGAGTTGCAGATGCTGTGAGGTTCACGCTTGTAGAAGCTGTGCCGCTTGTGACGGTTACTTTTCCGTAGAATGTACCTGCAGACTGTGGGTTGAAAGTTACAGTTACAGTCTTGCCAGAAGAAAGTGCAGAAGTAGAGATTGTTGCTGGTGTGACAGAGAATACTCCGTTTGCATCAGTAAGTGAAACTGTAGCTGCACTTGTCAAGTTAGTTCCTGCTACGGTGAAAGTGGCAGATACTGGAGCGCCAACAGTTGTGGCGAGAGAAAGAGATGTCTTTGAAACAGAAAGTTCTGGGTTGTAGCTTGGTTCTGGATCAGGATTAGTAGAGCCAGAAGTGCCGAGAATAGCTTGAATACCGCCAAGAGCATTTATTTTACCATTACCGAAGTGTGAAGCGTTAGCTCCGTACTTTGTGTAATTGTCAGTTATGGCAGTATTCTTCATTATGTTCTTAACGTCAGAAGTAGAGAGAGACTGGTTTGTCTCCTTTGCAGCCTGCAGCCATAGTGCTACAACGCCAGCAGCTACAGGAGTAGCCATAGATGTACCCTCCATGCTTCCGTAAGGGTTTGTAGTGCTTGAATTTACGCGGTACATCTCAGAACTTGCGTAAGAGTTGTCGATATATCCACCACTTGTATGGTAATGGTTTACTCCAGCCACGACAGTAGCTCCTGGGGCTGTAATCCAAGGAATCATCTGTCCTGTAGGGCCTTGTCCTGCCTCCTGATAGCTTGAGAAGTAAGC
>JAILIJ010000343.1 GCA_024695315.1 Bacteroidaceae bacterium | reverse complement strand
CTTTTGTATGAAAATTTCTTAATTTGAAAGGCAAAATAGGCTACATCTTTTTCTTTTTTATAATCAATCTCACATGGAGGAACACTATTTGTTCCCCTGTGTGAGAATTTTTTAGGATAATATATACGACATAAAGCCTATCTAATATTACTTATATTATTCGCATTAATATATGGTTTTGTGATAAAAATAGTGTGCAAATTTTATGATATCCTTATTCTAAACTAATGTGTAAAAACGCAAAAAAAATGATATGTGGCGTAATACTTATACTATCTTGTCATGCGCTTACACTTTAAGAGTTAAACTTTCTTAAATCTTTTATTTATACAAATCAAAAACTTGCAAATCGTAGTTAAATGTGTTATATTTGTATATTCATCTGACGACTACGCGTGACGTCCGATTTTCTCATGAGAAGGAGAGAAAATTTTCATACCGAAAATTTGACTTTCATCACAAGAAAAAATTAGTAATTGATACGAAGGAATTACGAAGGTGATACGAAGCGTTGTCGAAGGAGGTGGGGTAGAAAAGTACGTTCTTTTAGACGTGCTTTTTTTGTTTTTTACGATAAGTATACAAAATGATTTTTCTTTTACATAGTTTTTTGATAAAAGAAAAATATTAAAATGTTGTCTACTCCATAAAGTCGAATAGCGTAGGTTGTTCTAGCTTATTGATTTCTTCTTTTAATTTAGATTCCTCTTCATCTACTTCAATTAAATAATTGTCATTGAAGAGAGATTTTTGTTGTTTATTATAATTTTTACGAAGTCTGTAATAACCACGTTTGCCATCTACAGCTTCGAATATAGAATTCTTTTTCTGACTTTGTTGCCAAAGATATTGACGTAATGCCTTATATAGTTTTTCGTAGTCTTTTTTTTCTGTGAAAAATCCGCGTCCTTGATTATATAAATTAATAGCAATAGCGTTCACTTTAAGTCCTTCTGGCTTCTGTGATAAAATATTTGCTATTTGTTTATAATCAGGATTTCTCATTAAAATAAAACTGAATGATTTGAATTACATGCAAATTTACTAATATTCTTTGAAATAATTGGAATGTCGGCTTTTTTTTGCAAAAAAATAATGTAAAAAAAATATAAATCGTTATTTTTGTGGTTGTAACCAATATAAATGTGAAAAATTTATCGTACGCTCTTTTATTAGCGCTAATTATTAGTTTTATATCATCTTGTGATAATAGTGCAGATCCATTAACTCGAGACATGGTTGATTCGTTAAACGAACTATCATGTCAGATGCTTTATGTGTCAAGAAATAAATCCGAAGAGTTAGCATGCAAGGCCATATCCATGTCTGATAATTATAAGGACGGAAGAATGGAGGCCTTGATTAATCTTGGAAATGCTCGTACCATGATAATGGATTATGATTCTGCAAAGGTGCTTTATAATGAAGTCATATCTTCTACGAATAACGCTCTGTATAGATTTTTAGCAGATGCTCGTATGATGAAGATTTGTCAGATTATGGCCTTGAACAAGGAATTTTATGAATTTAGAACGGATGCAGAAAAGTGTATAGTGAGGATAAAGGAGGATGAAGATGTGATGAATGAGCATGAAAAGTTAATGTGGAAGGTGTCTAACTGTCTTTATAACTTATGTCTCACTTCGCATTTTAGTAATCTTAGATATGACGAGGAAAGTGAGGAGGCAAAAAAGAAATATAGGGAGTGGTATAAGGCTTTAGATGAAGATTCTACTATTCTTGCTCCAATGTTTGCACGTAAAGATTTTATGTTTTGGCGAGAATATGGTAATTTATATTACGAATCAATGTGTCTTGTAAATATTGCCGATTCTTTGTCTTTGGAAAATAAAAATTTTGAAGCTCTTGATACTTTGAATTCTGCTTTAGAATGTATAAATAGGTTTTATGGATTCACAGAAGAGAGAGACAAATTGCTGATGTTTGACATGATGGCAATGAATTCTCTTTCAAAAGAGATGAAATGGATAAATGATCCAACCATGATTACTATTCCAGAATGGATGGTTGCTGTTAGGGAAGAACTTAGTATAGTATACGGAGCTTTAGGAATGAAAGAGGCTTCGGATTATAACCATAATGTGTATTTTGATATTCTTGATGCAACAAGACAAGATATGAGTCTTCAGGAACGGCAAGACAGGTTGGAACAAGAAAACAGACAGCTTGATTTTTTGCTCTTTGCATTAGGACTTCTCGTCATAATTGTTGTGGCTATTATTGTTATTGGTACATATAATGTATCAAAGAAAAGTGCAAAAAAGTCAGAGCGCTTGTCTAAACTATTGGAACTCTGTACCAAGATGACGGCTGCTATGCCTGTTCATGCTATAGAGCGAGAAGAAATAGAATCTGCTGTACATGAGGCTGTTGATGAAGATGTAAAGACTCTTTTTCCTGAGATAAATAGTGATTGGACAGTTTTTGTTTCGCAAAAGATGGATAAGTTTGATAGGGAAATGCTATCTGTGTTGCAGGTGCTCTATCGTTGGATTATTCTTAACGGGCAGACTATAGTTCAAATTACAGAAGAAAGGGAAAAGGTGGAAAGTGCGCGTTATGTGCATGCAAAGAGAATTGATGAAAACAAACGTCAGTATGTTGATAAGTCGACAAGTGTCTCTATAGTGAACGGTATTACTCCTTTCTTGGATAGAGCTTTGCGTGAAGTAGGAAAACTGCAAGGCGTGGATATTGATATGTCAAAGGATGAAATATCTCAGCGACTTACTTACGTTAAGGAACTTGTAGAAAAAATTGAGGCATATAATGATGTGCTTGGCCATTGGGTGAAGATAAGGCAAGGAACGGTTACTTTGAATGTGGAGAATTTCCCTCTTCAACCGCTTTTTGATACACTATTAAAGGGTAAGTCTATGTTTGATAAGAATAATATCAAACTAGAAATTGCAGATTCTCCGGCTATTGTTAAGGCTGATCGTGCACTTACCCTTTTTATGATGAATACTTTGATGGATAATGCGCGTAAATATACGCCAGAGGGAGGAAAAGTTTCTGTATGTGCACTTGAAAAAGATAATTATGTTGAGGTAAGTGTTGAAGATACTGGAAATGGATTATCAGAGGAGGATGTACAGGTACTAAATAATAGTAAAGTTTACGACTCAAGTAAAATAGGTATCTCAAATGATGTTGATGGGCAAATAAGTAAGAATAAAGGATTTGGTTTTGGCCTCATGAATTGTAGGGGCATAATAGAAAAATATAGAAAGACAAGTGCACTCTTTGGTGTGTGTACTTTTGGAGTGGAGAGTCATGTAGGTAAAGGAAGTCGTTTCTTTTTTAGACTACCTAAAGGGGGAATGTCAAAGTTGATGTTTATCCTTATGATTCTTATGCCTATGAATATTTCTGCTCATGAAATAGATTCCTGTAAAAATGCAACCGAAACAGTTGAACTTGAAAAAGCACTCCAGTTTTATGATAGTTTATATGTTTCTAATTTGAATCATGAATATGAAAAAGCTATTGAATATGCTGATTCGGCTATTTTTCATCTAAATAATCATTATCTTTCTGCAAATCCAAATGGTAAACTTCTCCTACAGCTTGATGGAAATGATATGAATGAGATAACTCTATTCAAATTAGGGTTTAATACTAGTTATTCTGACATTTTGAATATTCGTAATGAGGTATCAATAGCGGCTTTGTCATTAAATAGACGACATCTTTATCGGTATAATAGTGAAATATTTACAAGACTTTATAAGTTATTGTCTGATGACCGATCTTTGGAGGATTATTGCAATTCTGTACAAAAGTCTTCAATAAATAAGCGAGTAACTCTGATTTTGGCTGCTCTTTTATTTTTGTTCCTTATACTGACGTATGCCATGTTGTACTATCGACATAATCTCTTATATATTTTTAATATGCGCCAATTTCTTCAGTTTGTGCATAATTTGTACACAGCTAAGGATGATGACTTGAAAATGTGTTTGTATAGAGGAGTGAATGAGGTGCGTATGGTTGAGGCTATTGGAGTGGCCATGATTGATGTAGATACAGATAAGCGACTCCGATTTAGTTTTGATGGAAATACTGAAGCTGCTGGAATTCTTGAGCAATATATGAAAATGTGTTATGAGAGACAGGAGAAGGTTACAAATGTTAGAGCAAGGATATTAGCTTATCCGCTTGTTGTGAGTATTGATGAAGAGAGACTTTGTGTTGGGGTTCTTGGACTTATTCTTCATGACGCTAATATATCTAAGAATGACGATATTAGTTTACAGTTGATAGCTGAGTTTTTTGCTATGCACTCTTATTTCAATTCAACTCGTGTGGATGAACAAAAAGCTGAACTTGAAATGAAAATGGATGAGATGAGAAGGACTGAGCAGGAGGATAGTCGTATACACATACAAAATATGGTTCTTGATAATTATTTGTCTACGATTAAACATGAAACAATGTATTATCCTGGACGTATTAGACAGATAGCAGAACTTGCAATAAAAGACCCAACGGTGGAAAGTCTAAAAGATTTAGATGAAATAACAAATTATTATAAGGATGTCTTCACTTTATTAAGCTATGGAGCTGCACGTCAGTTGGAAAGAAGAGTTTTCAAACGTGAAAGGGTGATGGTAACAGACCTTGTCAAATATGCGAAACGGTCATTCGATAAACGAAATAAAAAACTTATGTTGCCAATAAGATTGGATATTAATGAGTTTGATCAAGATTTGTTTATTGTAACAGATCATATAATTGCAAATTACATGATAGATACGCTTATGAACGCATCTTTTGAGGATACTACTTCTGGAGTTTTAACTATCAGTTTTGCTAAGTCGGATAAATTTGTTAAGTTTGCATTCTCAGATTCTCGTCAGGAATAC
Source organism: Bacteroidaceae bacterium (assembly GCA_024695315.1). Classification (GTDB taxonomy): domain Bacteria; phylum Bacteroidota; class Bacteroidia; order Bacteroidales; family Bacteroidaceae; genus Minthosoma. Next base: position 4,058 of record JAILIJ010000343.1, on the reverse strand, counting down.
TCCGAAGAGGAAATTGCTAATCTGTTTTATGCGGACAGCATACGTTATGATAATGTGACGGGAGTGCTTCATGGACAACATTTCCTTCTTTTAAAACAGATGGTTAGAGAACATGACGAATATTCTGGACACAAAGGCTGTCGAATTTATGTACAGTCAATCCCTAATAATGGCATGGTACTTAACATGGAACTCTAAAATAAATAATTATAGTGAAACAATTACAGTACAATAGATAATATGGAAAATTTTAAGGTTATAATAGTTGAAGATGTAAAGCTCGAACTTAAGGGTACAGAGGAGATTTTTAGAAATGATATTCCTGAAGCTCTAATCATAGGTACTGCACAGAATGATGTTCAGTTGTGGTCACTTATTAAGGAAGACGAACCCGATTTGGTACTTCTTGATCTTGGACTTGGAGGTTCTACAACTGTTGGAGTTGATATATGCAGAACACTTCGTAAGCGTTATCCTGATATAAAAGTTCTTATTTTTACGGGCGAAATTCTTAATGAACGTCTATGGGTTGATGTACTTGACGCAGGTGCTGACGGAATAATTCTGAAGAGTGGAGAACTTCTCACACGTGGGGATGTTATGAGTGTTATGTCGGGAAAACGTATGGTTTTTAATCAACCTATCTTAGAGAAGATTTTGAAACGTTTTAGAAAGTCTGTGCTTGATGAGGCTAAACGTCAAGAGGCTATTATAGATTATGATATTGATGAATATGATGAGCGTATGTTGCGACACCTTGCTTTGGGATATACTAAAGATATGATCGCAAATCTAAAAGGTATGCCGTTTGGGGTAAAGTCAATTGAGAAACGACAGGTCGACCTTGTTTCTCGATTGTTTGGAAACGAAAAGACTGGAGTTAATGCTACACGTCTTGTTACTCGTGCCTTTGAACTTGGAATTCTGAATGTGGAAAACTTAGAAGCGGATGATGAATAAGCGGACTGTTTATATAGCTGTTCATAGAATAATAACTATGTATTTGCCTTTATTACTTCTGTTGACTTTACCGTTGACAGCGGTATTGTCATGGGTGCTAAATATATATACAGATGGTATGGTGAAGAGTCTATTAGGCTCAGATGGAATTCGTTGGAGTGTCAGCAATTTAATAAGTAATTTGTATTATGCTCCTATTGCGGGCGTATTAGTTTTTCTTGTCTGTACGAGTGTACTTTTTGAGTCAGGCCTTATGGGAACATTATTAACCGTTATTCATGAAAGAAAATGGAAAAAAAGTACGTTGTCATTAAAGCAAAGGAGAGCCTTGATGTTCACACTTGGACTATTTGAACTTATAATTGTGCTATTTATTATACTTCTATTTTTCCCTGGTTCTATTCTGTTTACAGCATTTGGGTCGTTTGAATCTTCTGCTTTGGATAGGGGATGGACAGGTATTGTTGCATTTATTCTAATCGTTCTCGGAAATGTGTTTGGGTACGCGTCTGGAAAATTGGTTACGAAGTCTGATTTTATGCTTGCTCATACAAGTTTTATTTCTAAGTGTGCTGGATATTTCGTTACTCTTTTCCTATCGGCAGAAGTGATAGCTGTTATAAAATACACAGGACTATTGGGGGATGGGGCCTCAATAGTCCTATCATGGATTCTATATTATGTTCCGCTATTTTTCTATTTTACTTCTTCTATTTTATCTTCTAGAACATACCAAATGAAGCCTTTTATATTTTTATAACCCATCTTTTTTAACAAGGACATGTAGAAACTAACTTGTTTATTGTATTTTGTTGTATTCTCATCTCCTGTTTTATAGTCGATGACTATAGTTTCTTCCTTTGATGGTAGTGATATGACTCGGTCTGGTCTTTTTTCAATAGTATTTCCCTTTTTACTCTTAAAAAGTATGGTACACTCATTTCTAACTTCCCATTTTGGATTGAACCATGAGCGTGCGGTTTCATTCTTAAAAGCTAAATGAATATTGTTGCGCGTTTCTTCTTTCATATTTTTATCTGTAAAACAGCCCATAGCTTCCACTTCATCTATAGCTTTGTCTATTGCAACGTCAATATCATTAGATGTTTTTATTTGCTGTAATACGTTATGATAGAGAAGTCCTCGGTCTATAAATGATAAGTTTTGAGAATCATTGGTAGAACCATCTTCTTCGTTTATGAATTTAGCCGATTTATTAGATTGGCGATATTCAAGTATCGTGTCGTAATATGTGAATTTAGCCTTTATAGGTATAGTGTCATTTATATTGTCTTTTGAAGTTTGTGTGTTGCTTTTGAAAATTTCCCCAATAGACCAAATCTTTTGATCGTCATATTCCTGTTCTTCCAAATATTTTGGTATAGACTTGATTATTAGCTGTGAAATATTTTTAATTTTATCGTCTTCTGGCTTTGAAGATTTTTTGTTCTTTTCTTTATTTTTTTGAGTTAATATTATAAGATTATACACAGCTCGTGTAAAACCAACATATATGAGGTTGAGATTATCAACGTCATTTTTTAGAACTTCGTTTTGATAGTCTTTGTTAAAAATGGAATCCATAGATTCCTTTGTAAAGTTTATAGGTGTAAGAGGAAGATCGTTGAAGGGAGTTTCTTCTGGTTCACACCATAATAGGTTATTATAGTTTCCTACAGTACTCCAATCGCAGAACGGTATGATTACTGTATGGAATTCTAGACCTTTACTTTTATGAATGGACATTATACGTATTCCATTTGCTGATCCATTAGGAATAGTTTTAGAATGAAGGGTTTCGTCCCAATATTGAATAAATGAGTTTATGTCGGACTGATTATCTTCGCAATATTTTGACATTTGATCATGGAAAAAGAATAGATAGGCATCTTGGTGTTCTATTTTGTTTAATTCAAGAATGTCATATAATTGCTCTGTAAGTTCTAGTAGTGGTAGGAATGTTAATTCTTCCAAATTCTTACTAAATGATTGTGGCAAGTATGATATTAGTTTTTTCGTGTCTGATAAAAACAAGACATTAGACGAATCGGTTAGATCGTCATTATGCTTTACATAAATTTGATAATTATATGCAAGGCATGCTAGAGCAAATAAGTCGTCTTTATTAGCAAGAACACGTAGGGCCGTAATGATAATATTTATAGTAGAGGAAAATTCTAGCATGAAAGCTTCGTCACTAACAATATTTATTTTTTCCCCATTATCTATATTTTCTGTAGAATTGTTTAAATCATTGAAGTATTTGCAAATTAAAGGAATATTCTTGTTTACACGTACAAGAATTGTAATGTCATTTTGGTTAATTCCCATGTGGATGAATTCCTTTATAGTATTTGCAAGTTCTTCTAGGGTCGCATTTTTATATGTGAGTTCTTCGGTGTTTTCGAGTGCTTTTACGCAAACAAAACCTTTGTCTGCCATTTTTGAGTTTGTCTTTTGTTTTACATCTGAATATGCGTGCAAAAGATCGTCTGAATCTTTCCCATGAATTTCTCTATACTCTGCATTTAGTATGTTGGAAGCATTTTCAAAAAAATCATTATTAAAATTGATTACTCTTTCAGCACTTCGAAAATTTGTCCCTAAAGTTTCGATTTTTACCTGACTTTTAAAATCTCCATTTTCCATATTATTTAGTATCTGCCAATCACTACTACGCCATCGGTAGATACTTTGTTTTACATCTCCAACTAATAGGCAGTCTTGATTTGCATCGAGACTATTTGATATTAAAGGCTTGAAATTTTCCCATTGAAGTCTGGAAGTGTCTTGGAATTCGTCAATCATAATATGATTAAAACGAGTTCCAATTTTTTCGTAAATGAAAGGGATATCATTTTTATCAATAATATCATTTAGAAAGTGTGCAGTATCTGCAAGCAAGAAACGATTTGCTTCTTGATTTAAGTCTCTAACTTTAGTATTTATAATATTAAGCAGCATCAAATGATTGATGTGCTTGAGAATTGCATTTGATGAGTTAATTTTAATATTTAAATCTGGCAGTTTTTCTATTATGGTTCTTAAAAGTGGCAAGAATTCTGTTTCTACAAGAGTATTCAGCTTCATGTCCTTTT
>JAILIJ010000337.1 GCA_024695315.1 Bacteroidaceae bacterium | reverse complement strand
ATAGGCAATAAGCTTCAAGAGAATCTCTTTCCTCACTTCATATTCCTCCCAATAGCGATTCTCAATTTCCGAGCGTGCCGCCTCCTTCTTCTCTCCATCACTGTTAAGGTATGTATCTATCAACTCATCAATGGAAAGTCGTTTCATCATATTCTTCTTTGCCCTGCTCATACCAGTATTTCTAATCGTTATTCATTTTAGAAAAACTTCAGGTTGGTGTTGTCCTTATGCTTAAAGTTTTCCCAAAATTTTTCTTCAGGAATATATTTGCTTACGCTTACCCTGCGACCATTGAAGTCGTAGGTCTCATATCGCACTAAGTTAGCCCCCCATTTAGAATTAGGATCTTCCTTTCCTGTCATTACCGTAAATCCTTTCTTATCAAGGTAGCATGTGCCACATGTGGTAATGTAACGTGCGTTCAGTGTCTTGGCGTCTATCATGTAGATGTCGTATTCATAAGGGGCACTTTGGCGTCCGTTACGATAGTTAGCATATACAGCAAAGAAACACGTGCTGTCAGGGCTTGGGAATCCACTGATATTAGGGTATACTCCATCCCTTGGCTTACATTCCTTATTCTTTTTCCTGCTTTCATAAACAAGGCTGCGTACATTACCGTTCCAATTGTCGTGAACAAGGAAGGCTATACCACTGCCTGTATTCATAATATAGAAATCACGCTGTTTTGTGTCTCCCATGTCTTTACTGAAGAGCAATCGTTTCTTATAAGATTTAGAACGGAACATTTTTCGCAAATCCTGTACATCGACTTCAACCCAATCATGATAATCCTGCTCAGACTCAGACTCAAAGGACACCTGGCGTCGTCCGGCTTCTTTATCTGTAATAGTCATATTGTTAATGACAGGCTTCACCACTCTGTGCCTCTTCATATTGTCGAATGGAGTCCAGTCATCCATAATGTCGACCCTTTTTGGCATGCCCAATTCGGTATAATACATCGTAAGGTCAATCCACTTACCGTCAACCTTATAGACCTTTTCCATCATGAAATTCTGATTATACCACCAGCCACTGCCAGAAAAAAGATAATAGCTGGCAGTTTCCTTTTTAAGAAAAGCTTCGGTGGCACTTCTTACCGCTGCCACTTCTTCCCATTCTTTCTTGCTTTCACTTATAAAGAGTCGCAAAACCACATTCGGTGCCTGTTTGTTTGGGTAATAAAACAGCGTCGTCCCTACCGTTGACGTGTCAAGTTCGGTAAAGGCTCTTGGATAGTTCACCTTCACTTTATACTTTCTGTCCACATATGACACGACTGAATCGTCAAGAAAATAAGTGACATCTTCTTGTTCTATATTATCCCCTTGTTGGTCTGTCAACGCAGCCTTCTGGGCATTCGTGGGATTTTCTGGTTTATTTTTACAATCAGTAAAACAAAACACCAGCAACAGACAAAACGAAATGGTTATCTTATTCATATTGATATAAGCAATGTATTAAAGGTCCGTATCACTTACGCTTAAACCACACGACAAGGAGCATCACTGCCACCGCTACATCAACGATGTTCCACAAAGTGCGCCCCAGAGAAATCTTCAGCAAAGGTTGGAACAGCAGAGCGAGTGCCCCGAACACGACAGCCCACTCCGTTTTTTTCTCTTCATAATACATGTAAGCCATAACGGCGAATGCCACCATCATAACAAACCTCACCAGCTGATAAAACCCATAAGGCAACGGCGCGAGGCAAAGCAGCAACAGGGCTGCAAGAAGTAAAAGTAAGTGTTTCATAATATAAAGTTGTTCATGTGGTCATAGTGGTTGAAAAGGGTTATTTTTTGAACAGTTTCCTGAACGTATGTTCGTCGATGCCCTTACTTCTCAACTTAGGAATTATCACCTCCACCTTTTCCACTAACGTAAGGCTCACGAACTGGTCCTCTTCATCTAAAGCCAGAATGCAAGGAATATGATCATTCTCTTGGCAACCCGCTTTTAGCCTGTCAAATTCTGATTTCATAGCAAAACGACATTTATTATCATCCCAACTATGAATCTCAATTAAGACATCATAATCTAATCCCTCGCAATTAAATGAGAGATGGCAATGCGAGTTCTTTAACTCGTATGGGGGCGCCCATGTAATTTCCTTGTTGCCCAACTCAGTTTTGAAAAGTTCTTCAATGGCTGCTACAGCCGCTGCTTGCTCGTGTAAAGAAGTCTGAGAAATAACCCCAAAAGATGACGTGCCGAGTTGTTTTTTCCACCACTCGGACGAAGGCATTACCTGGATTTCCGTTATGAGTCCGCTTTCAATAGTCAGGTGATAGACCTCATCTTCATCCTGATTATCAATAGTTATCCTGGCACGATATTCGTCATTCTCACATACAATATCAGCACTAAAACCGTACTCAAAAAGTCTTAGGCTGGCAAACATCTTTTCCAAGAACGCCAGATAGTTTTGCTTACCTTCTACTGTAATAGGAGAGCCAATAGCCAAAGTTGCATCATTCAATGGTCCAGAATGTACCTTCCCCTTCCAAATGACATCTTCACTTAAGTATGGCTCAATTATACTGATATCTAAATTATCCCAACATGCACATATTATTTCTGCCGCATGCATATTTGATCTTAGCCTAATAAGAGCATCCTCCTTGTGTGAATTCTTTTTAAACAGATGTTTGAAAAAGTTCATACGTTCCCACCACGGCTTTACTTCTCTGTTATGTGAAGGCATATTTTCTTCAGCTTTAATTTTATCGAAGTCATATTTCACCTTTTCTATCCAATCCTCGTTCATGATTTTTTCATCCTCCTCAAGAAAATACTGATACTTTTTTGTAAGTTTTGACTTACATGAGAGATATCTACCATACGCAGTTGTTCCATAATCCTGCACCTGTTGGATAAAGATATCACCCAATTCTCCGTTATAGTAGAATTGGTCACACATACGATACAATCTGGCAGCTTTCAGATAATTCTTCTGTTTCTCTGCCTCCAAGGCCTTCTCATAGGTTTCTATTACATCATAAGTTGCTGGCATAATCGGTATCGTTTTATTTGTTAAACATCATTTTAATATCCCATTGCCTCCATCATTGCGTCGTATTCCATCGGATTGCTTGGCATATCACCATACATACCATCTGTAAGTGCATCCCAGGCATCTTCCTCTGTCCACTCTGATCCGCAATAATAGTTGCTTTCACACTCGTAATCGTCATACTCTTCGTAAGAGTCATCATAAAAATCTCTTGCCATAGTTTTCTACATTTCAACTAACAGTGCACTACGCTCTGTTTTCTGTTGCAAAGATACAATATGGATACGAACCCTATGTTCGTGTGACAAAACATTTTTGTTGTCATGCAATTAGAAAGAAAAGGACTACAAACTATAGCTCTTTTTCAAAAAACTCTCTGGCAATCTTTTCTCCACGTTTTTGTGGATCCCATC
>JAILIJ010000332.1 GCA_024695315.1 Bacteroidaceae bacterium | reverse complement strand
CCAATTCACGCGTAAATGCTGAAGCTTCGGCACTATCGCCATCCATCCACAATATACCTGGGAAAAAGCCTGCACACCACTCTTCTGGAGTCTTAACACTACGTAAGGTCCATAAACTATCATTTGCCCCAATATTACGCGGAGTCATGCTATAGTCGATACTACCATCATCAGAACGAAGCTGAGCGAGAGTCCGCAACACCTGAGCGTGACAATACTCTAACTCATGGTTTACGTCCAATGGCTGAGCATGACACGTAGCCGAGCAACAAAGGTACATAATCATTACGAATCCAACAAAAATCATCTTCATAAAATTGAGAATAAAATTACACAAAAAATGTCTTGTAACAATCATACAAGACAAACATGTCTATATGTCATATTTCATGTAATGGGGAAAAAGAATCAAGGGTAAAACCCAAAGACTTAACAGACAACATATTACTATATAAGCGTAAAAAATCACCCCTTAATCCTCTTCCCCATAACAATATTATCATTCAATTGCACGACCGTTATATGTGTGTTTCCTTACGGTCATATTTAGACCTTATCGTACTATCTTCTTGCTTCTTACGCTACCATCAGACAAGGTCTGTTTGATAATATTTACTCCACGTTTTGGAGCGTCAATACGGATTCCATCCATAGTGAAATACACAGAAGAAACGACTCGCAAATCTTCGCCTCTAACAATTCTAATATCCGAGGTTTCTTGAGCCTTTTCAATAGTCATGTCAGAAACCACAAAAATGTAGTTTGGAGTTGCAGTGGTATTAACCTTATCGTATGGACTCTTCCAAGAAAAACTATCATTCCAGTATGTACCGTCCTCAGTCATAATGGCAAAAGAATCATCATCCTTATCATACTTAAAGAAACGGAAAGAAGGTGCGTCTGTCTCATTTTCGGAAGACTCAACATATCCATAAGACGCAAGGTAACCATCCTTACCGTATATTGAAGTTTGCTCTCTGCTAACCATAATTTCATCGCCTGTCTCTTCATTATACTCTCCTGTTGACACCTGTTTTGTTATCTTCTTGAATGTGAACGTCCAGTTGGCATCCGTAGGCTCATATCCATTCTTATTAGCATCAGCAGCCACGCCATCATAATTGGTAAATGTTGCATAGAAATTACTGCCATTAGCATTTTTATTCTTCTGAGTAAGATATTTATCTGTACCAGAAATATTGATTGAATATGTTCCCTCAATCACATATTCGTATGGCTTACGTGAATCCTTAAAAGCCTGCAAAGCAGAATTAAGAGCTGAAACCTGGCAATTGATATCGTACTGAGTGCCTCCATCAGACACCATAGCATACGCTTTCTCTATCTCATCACATAATGATTGGTATAAAGTAGCAGAATATTGTCCTCCATCTTCACCAATATTATTTTTCTGTTCTTCGCGCATACTGGCAGCTATCTCAAGCGCATCTACAAGTGGAGTCACATCTCCTGAAGAATAGGCATCAAACACGTCTATTCCGCTCGCCTTGGCACTCTCAAGCGTAAAATATTTATCCTCACTCACACATGAACAAACAGACAAATTCGTAATCTGGGTTCCAGCACTTGAATTACGGTTTGAAGTATAACAATCCAAATCCCAAGTGATCTTGTCACCTTGTTTCATATTTACGAAATACTCCATACTAATCGGAGTCTTGCCCTTATCCCCATCGTTGGCAACAGAACCAAACTCTTTTGCGTACATATATGTATCCTTATCCATCGTATCAACCGACTTCTTCAAAAAACGTGCTCTTATCCACAAAGGATTTTCTACATTCACATTTGGATTAGGTCGATAACAGCTAAAATCAACCTTATATACGCCATCCTTAGGAGCCGTAAAGATAATGGAAGGAGCTATGTTTGTCATAGGATGCAAAGAGCCATTATCGGAAATATATAACCAATCGCCAGAACCTTTATACCAAGCAGATACAGAAGAATCACCAAATTTGCTTCCAGTATCATGCTTATCAAACTTGGAATACAAACCATTTTCAACTTGATAATAGTAAAATCCCCATGGATTGTCAGAATTGTCATTCAGCACATTTACATCATAAAGCGTAGTTCCAGAAAGTGCATCCTGCGCAAAAAGTTGATAATTGCCTTCCAAAGTCATATCGATCGTAACCTTAGATGCAATAAATTTGCTCCACAATTCTTCAAGCTGTTCGATATAGATAGCAGCATTAAAAGCATGTATCTGATCCTTTTCCAAACCTTCATATATTTGGCCAATAATTTTTTCAAGATGCTCGCCTAAATCCGAGTCATACTGTCCTATTGCTTCGCCCAATTCCATATCAGACATCTTCGCGTCATACTCATCAATAAGCGACTCAAGCTTTTTCACATCCTCACTCTCTCCGTATGTATTGATAAAATGTTCGTTACTCTTAGCCGTCTGCTCATCTACGATAGTTATGTCTAACTTACGGTAAAATGCTCGACCATAAAAATCACGTGCCCAACTGCTCGTAATTTTTGTAGAATCTGTATTAACCTCAAAAGATATGATATCTCCTTCCTTAGCCTCAAATGCCATAGTCACCTCGTCGGGTGTCTGAGCCAAATACCTCTGGCTTCCACCTGTACTTATATGGGCATTTCCATCATAATCGGCAATTTCTCCACCTTCTTGTCCAAATGGTAATGAACACATGCCAAATCCAGGATGAGCATAATCTATATCCGCAGAAGTAGCGTAACGAATACGTGGAACCACACTCAACGTTCCTCGACCAGCAGGAATGTCTTGTCTAATAACGGACGCGTCAACCTTATAGAAACCATCTTCAGGAATAATAAAAGAAATCACACTTGCATACTCATCATTTGAGTACACCTCATACCCTAATGTTTCATCTCTTACAACATAACAGAAACGCTCCTTACTATTATTGGTTGTTCCACCAACATTATACACTCCATAGTCGCTCCAGCCGAAACGTGTTACACTCGCAAATGTGTTATTAACAGACCAACTGGTTATACCATCAATCTGAACCACACGTTCGCCTCCAACTCGACATGGCTGATAGACGTCAACATAATTTGCTGCACAGGAATCCGTATACTGAGTAAGATTAGAATATTTACCCGTAGCATAACTATACTTTTCAAACTTCCAGATACTTGATGCTGGATTTTTAGAAAATTCTTTCTCACTCAAATCTGTTAAAGAGAAAGTATTGCCCTCTTTCTGCGCAAAAGAGGAATTAGAAATTGTAGATATCGCCAATAATACAAATGACGACAGAATAGTAGTTTTGATCTTCATAATAGAGATAAAAAAGTTGTTGATATTAAGTTTTGACCATGCAAAGCTAAAGCCTTTATCTCTGTCTTACAAATTCTAAAAGTTCATTTGTGTTCTATTAAAAAGAATAGGAATATTTATTTGTCACATGTTTGAGAACCAATACTATGACCTAATTACTTTAGTGTGTCCAGAATTATTTTCCGGACAAAATATTGGAGAGAAAAATAAAAAAAATTACCTTTGTGTCGAATAAACAGAAATACATATCATGAAAATATTAATTATAACTTTTATACTATATCTTTTCTCGTTATTTACATTAGGAGATAACATAAAACATTCTGACCATCTGGTTTCATACGACGGATTGGGACACGAAAGTGTATTCGATATATACAAAGATAAAGACGGACTATTATGGCTTTCCACAAACAAAGGGGTGAGATGCTATAACGGACACGCTGTAACAAAATACAACTGCAACGAAGAGACAGGATTCGTATATACTATTAGACCCATCGGAAACTCTCGTCTTGTTGCATGTACCTCGAACGGATTATTCGAAATAAATCGTGAACAGCAGAACCTTCAAAGGATATACAAAGAAATAAATAACGCCAAATGTATTTATAACAACATGGCTGGAGGTAGCCATGGACTATGGAAACTTGATGCCAACGGAAAATGTCACAACATACCTTTGGAAAGTAGCGTCATATCACCTGCAAATGCTGTTACAGACATACGTAACGATCGTAATGGTGGCGCTTGGATAAGTACGAACAAAAGAATTATACGAAGAGA
>JAILIJ010000322.1 GCA_024695315.1 Bacteroidaceae bacterium | reverse complement strand
GCCTCAGATTACATTGTTGACATGGGGCCTAAAGCCGGACGCAAAGGAGGAGAAGTGGTATTTCAAGGCACTCCAGCAGAAATGCTCAAGAAACAGACTCTAACAGCTCAATTTCTAAACGGAGAAGAGAAGATTGAGATTCCGGCCAAACGACGTAAGGGAAACGGTAAATATATAAGCATAAAGGGAGCTACAGGCAACAATTTGAAAAATGTAGACATCAGCATCCCACTAGGAACACTTACTGTTATTACAGGTGTCAGCGGAAGCGGTAAGTCGACACTCATAAATGAGACTCTCCAGCCTATCCTATCTCAGCATTTCTATCGTTCATTAAAGGATCCTATGCCATATAGAGAATTTGAAGGAATAGAAAATGTAGACAAGGTTGTGAATGTCGACCAGTCACCTCTTGGACGTACACCAAGAAGTAACCCAGCTACTTACACAGGAGTTTTTTCTGACATAAGGTCTCTATTTGTGGAAATGCCAGAAAGTAAGATGCGAGGATATAAACCTGGACGTTTCTCATTCAACGTCTCAGGTGGACGATGCGAAGTATGTGGAGGAAACGGCTACAAAACCATAGCCATGAACTTCCTTCCAGATGTACTTGTGCCATGCGAAGGCTGCCACGGCAAACGATATAATAGAGAAACGTTGGAAGTTCGATTCAAAGGTAAATCCATAGCGGATGTACTCGACATGACTATCAATCAAGCAGTCGAATTTTTCGAGAACCAGCCACAGATACTGAATAAGATAAAAACTCTACAAGAAGTAGGACTTGGATACATTAAACTTGGGCAACCATCATCAACACTTTCTGGAGGCGAAAGTCAGCGTGTAAAACTGGCTACAGAACTATCAAAACGTGATACTGGTAAAACAGTATATATTCTTGACGAACCAACCACAGGACTTCATTTCGAAGATATACGAGTTCTCATGTGTGTGCTCCAACGCCTCGTAGATAAAGGCAACACAGTGATTGTGATAGAGCACAACCTTGATGTTATCAAGCTTGCAGACTATATCATAGATATGGGCCCAGAAGGCGGACGAGGAGGTGGAATGGTTATGGCTACAGGCACCCCTGAAGAGGTTGTGAAAATAGGAAAAGGTATCACTTACAAATTTATTGAAGAAGAATTGAAATGTAAATGACAAGATTAGGAATTTGGCCGTTCATATATTAGGGGTAACCTCTAAGATAAAAACATTATGCGGCAGAGACACCGTTGGTATCATTTCCCAACTTTTGTCAAACCGCCCATTGTCAAATAACAAACAAACGGCTTGTAAATTCTTAAATATCCCCAAAAAAATTCTTATTTTAATCAGAAAAATAAAGAGGATAAGAAGTCTTAACTTTTCATTCTTAATTTGAAAAAAAAGATCACATGATATATCCCAATACATTTGAACAGAAAATATCATTCGATGTAGTACGCAAGGACCTAAAAGAACTCTGCCTCTGTCCACTTGGAGAACAGAGAGTTGATGAGATGGCTTTTTCAAGCAACTACACCGAAATAAAACATAAGATAAGGCAGACAACTGAATTTATGAGAATTCTGCAAAATGAAGATTTTCCAGACCAGAACTTCTTCGATGTAAGACCTTATCTCAAGCGTATACGAATCGAAAATACTTTTCTTGAGGAAAAAGAACTCTTCGAACTTCAACGTTCACTCGACACAATATGTAAGATTGTTACTTTCCTCAAAAAATCTGTTGATGAGGATGGGGAAATACCTTGTTATGTGCAGCTAAATGCCCTTACCAACAACGTAGTAACATACCCACAATTAGTTAAGCGCATAGACCAGATTCTCGACAAGTACGGAAAGGTTAAGGACACGGCTTCACCTACGCTACTTATGATTAGAAGAGAATTAGCCAGCACAGCCGGCAGCATATCACGTACGTTGGCCAACATAATGAAGTCAGCCAAAGGTGATGGACTTATAGACAAAGACATTGCCCCAACGCTACGCGATGGACGCCTCGTTATACCTGTAGCCCCTGCCATGAAGAGAAAGATTCGAGGAATTGTACACGACGAATCAGACTCTGGACGCACCGTATACATAGAACCGGCTGAAGTCGTTGAGGCAAACAATAAGATACGAGAACTCGAGTCTGCAGAGCGTCAAGAAATAAAGCGAATACTCATGGAATTTACAGCTACTGTACGTCCAGACGTACAAGAGATAATGTATAGCTATGAATTCCTTGCTGACATAGATTTCATACGTGCAAAGGCTAAATTCGCCATTGCTACCAATTCTATAGAACCAAGCATAGAAGAAAAACAAATGATGGACTGGTGTATGGCTGTCCATCCCCTACTACAACGCTCTTTACAGAAGCATGGACGTAAAGTAGTACCACTCGACATTCTTCTAAATCATAAACAGAGAATACTGCTCATCTCCGGACCTAACGCCGGAGGTAAATCCGTTTGTCTAAAAACTGTAGGACTTCTACAGTATATGATTCAATGCGGTCTACCTGTGCCTATGGCGGAAAGCAGTAAAGTTGGAATATTCCGTAATCTCTTCATAGACATTGGCGATGAACAGAGTCTAGAGAACGACCTATCTACATATTCTTCTCATCTTCTTAACATGAAGAATATGATGAAAAGTGCTGATGGAGCAAGTCTCATACTTATAGACGAGTTCGGTACCGGTACCGAACCTCAGATAGGTGGTGCAATAGCTCAGGCTGTACTACAACGATTCGTCAAACGACATGCCTTCGGAGTAATAAATACCCACTATCAAAACCTAAAACACTATGCTCAGGAAACTGATGGCATGGTCAATGGAGCCATGCTCTACGACAGGCAACAGATGGCTCCTCTTTTCCAACTTCAAATAGGAAATCCTGGCTCTTCTTTCGCCGTTGAAATTGCTAGAAAAATAGGTATTCCTGATGACATCATCGCAGAAGCGTCAGAACTTGTCGGCCAAGAGTATATCAATAGCGACAAGTATCTGCAAGACATAGTACGCGATAAGAGATATTGGGAAAACAAGCGTCAGAACATCCATCAGCATGAAAAGCAAATGGAACAGACGATAGAACGTTACGAGGCGGAAATAAAGAAATTGCATGATGAACGAAAGGACATCATCGCAAAAGCCAAAGCCGATGCGGAGGAACTTCTTAAAAATTCAAATGCCCGTATCGAACAGACTATTCGTGAGATAAAAGAGGCACAAGCAGAAAAAGAACGTACTCGTAATATCCGACAGGACTTCAATCAATATAAACAGGAGGTTGCTGCCATCAATCCTGAAGAGATGGAGGAGAAAATCCGTCGTCAGATGGAAAAGATAAAAGCACGCAAACAACGCAAAGAAAACGGCGAAAAGAAAAAGGATAACAATATTTCCAAGAATCCTCTTAACACACAACAGATACAGGCAAACGCCACAAAAGCAAATACAGAGTCTATACTGTTCAAAGAGAAAGATTGGGTTCGTATAAAAGGTACAAATACACCAGGACAAATCATGAAGATAAGCGGAAACGAGGCTTCTGTTGCATTTGGTGCAATAAGGAGTAATGTAAAAATCAACCGCTTGGAACCATGTGCTGAACCACAGAAGAAGAAGGAGTCTATCTCCGCAACTTTCGTAAGTAGCCAAACAAGAGATGAAATAAGAGAAAAGACTCTTAACTTCTCACAGGATATTGACGTTCGTGGAATGAGAGGCGACGAGGCAATACAAGCTGTTACATATTTCATCGACGATGCACTCGTGGCTGGTGCATCTCGCGTACGTATTCTTCACGGTACAGGCTCAGGAATACTTAGAACGCTTATCCGACAATACGTGGCCACAATTCCTGCTGTATCTGATTACAGAGATGAACATCCACAATTTGGTGGAGCCGGAATTACCATAGTTGAATTCATGTAGACTGTATAAATATAACTTTATATAAAAAGGAATTTTTATTCAAACAATTAAGGCTTATACTTTTTGAGAGTATAAGCCTTTTTTTATGTTTATTCTCACAATACTTTATTATATCTATTCACCCACAAAAAATGTTAACAATAAGCGTCCTAAAAAACGGCTAATAGAAAAATTTCTATTTTATCGACTTATCGTAAAAAACAAAAAAAGCACGTCAGAAAGAACGTACTTTTCTACCCCACCTCCTTCGGCAACGGTTCGTATTACCTTCGTAATTCCTTCGTATCAATTACTAATTTCTTCTTATGATGAAAATCAAATTATCTGTTAGGAAACTCTATTTCCATCTACCGAAGAAATCGGACGTCACGCATTGTCGTCAGATGAATGACAAATATAATCTTTTTAACAAAGATTTGCAAGTTTTTAATCTCTATTAACTAAAGATTTAAGAAAGTTTAACTCTTAAAGTGTAAGCGTATGCTAAGAAAGTATAAGTAATCGTATCCTTATCCATTTTTATGCTTTTTTTTACAAAATTTTTGGATATGGATATCATACAAAATTGCTTATTGAACAGACAGAGACTCGCATATATTATCATAAAAAGAGTCGTCAGTTTTATATTATAGACTGACAACTCCATTTAATAATTTATCATAAAACTAAAATTATCCGACCAAAGTCTTAGCTAATTCTTTAAGAGCCTCAACCGTATTTGGTTTAACAGTAGACTCTACCGTAACCATTGGCTCAAGAATAGTCACATTCTTCATAGTCTCAAAAGCCTCACGCATCTTCTTACCAGCTACAGGGGCCCAAGAACCATTTTCTATAATTCCTACCTTACGGTTCTGATACATCTTAATTTTCAAATGACTTATGAAATCCTCCATAATAGGCATCAAACCGCCATCATAAGTAGGCGCAGCAACTACCATACGGTCATATCTAAACGCATCCTCTATTGCCTCGTGCATGTCATCATGGCGTAAATCAGCAACAGAAACCTTTATATCAGACATCTCCTTAATGATTGAAGCAAGTGTCAACGCAGCCTTCTCTGTGTTTCCGTGCAAAGAACTGTAGGCTATAAATATACCTTCATTTTCTGGTTCATACTTACTCCAAGTGTCATAAAGACCGATATAATAGTCCAAATTCTCTGTTAAAACAGAACCATGAAGTGAACAAATAATCTTAACGTCAAGTTGAGCCACCTTCTTCAACAATCCCTGGACCATATTGCCATACTTACCACAAATATTGAAATAATAACGACGTGCCTCACATGACCAGCCCTCTTCATCCTCTTCCTCTCTTGATAGAGCGCCAAACTTACCGAAGGCATCTGCAGAGAAGAGCACCTTATCCTTCTGCTCGTATGATACCATAACCTCAGGCCAATGAACCATTGGAGCCATCATGAACTGAAGAGTACGCTCTCCCAAAGACAAAGTGTCACCTTCTTTCACAGTTTGAAGCCTATCCTCAAAGTCAACGTCAAAGAAACGCTTCATCAGTCCAACAGCCTTTTGTGAACATACCCCCACGCAGTTAGGGAATCTGTCCATTATATATTTGATATTGCCAGCATGATCAGGTTCTACATGATGAATAATCAAATAATCTGGTGTACGTCCAGCTAAAGCAGAATCAAGCTTAGCAATCCACTCATCAGTCTTACGAGCATCAACAGTATCCATTATTGCGATTTTATCGTCTTCAATAAGGTATGAGTTATATGACATACCTAGTGGAATCTCATACTGTCCCTCAAAAAGATCAAGGTCTAGGTCATCAACTCCTATGTATCTGATGCCATTTGTAATCTGTGTAATTTCCATTTTGTAATTTTTTATAATTTTGTTTTATTGTTATTATATTTTCTAATGTTGAACAGATTATATGACATTAAAGCTGTAAGAAAAAAGGCACTAAATAACAGAAAATTATAGTTTCTTGTTTACCCACGGTAAAAGGTTTATGATTTTTGTTTCTGTCCACTTTTTCTTATGCCAGCATGTATAATTTCATAATGCGTTTCCAGCCTTTTCAAAATGTCACTATAGTTTATTTTCATGAAAGAAAAATCTAACTGTGGCAAATATAGCTCATTTTTCGTTGAAAACAGATGATTCAACGGAATATTTTTTTATAACTTTGCCAAAAAGAAATTTAACGATGAAAAAATACACACTACTATTATTATGTGCAGCACTATCGTCTGCACATGCACAAAAAACATTATCTGTCACTTCTCCTGACGGAAATCTTAAAATGGATGTCATTGTCAACAAACAAATCAGTTATAACCTTATAGATAATGGCGACACCATAATGAAGGGATGCAAAATTGCACTCGACATAAAGGGGGAAAATCATCAGGCTTCTTTAATCACAAGCTACAGAAAAAAAATTAAAGAGAATGTCAATACTCCTCTATACAAATTCAGAACTATCAGCAACGAAGCAAATTCTCTGACACTTAAATTAAGGAGAAATCTTAATGTTGAATTTAGAGCCTACAACGAAGGTGTAGCGTACCGATTCGCCACAAGAAACACAAAAGGTGAATATTTCATAGAAAACGAAACCGCAGACTTCGTATTTACAGGCAATCATACTGCTTGGCTACCATATTCAACAAATGAGAAGAATCCTAAAGCCATGGCTTTTCAAGCTACATACACAGTAGCCCCTCTTTCTGATTCTAAAAATATAGAGGCTTTCCTACCAGCCACTGTCGACTGCGGAAAGGCTAAAGTCACAATTCTCGAAAGTGATGTAGAAGCCTATCCGGGAATGTTTATCAAAGGAAGCACAAACAAACTTCAAAGCGAATTTGCTCAGTATCCGAAAACTTTCGACTATTACCCATGGAGAATGCAAAAATACGTGACAAGTACAGAAGATTACATAGCTAAATGTCGTGGAGACAGAACTTTCCCTTGGAGAATCTTGGCCGTAAGTCACGATGATACCGAGATGCCAACTAACACACTTGTCTACAAACTGGCATCACCAAGTAGGCTTAATGGTGACACAAGTTGGTTAAGACCTGGTAAAGTAGCTTGGGATTGGTGGAGCGAATGGGGACTCAGCGGCGTTGATTTCAAAAGTGGCATCAATCAACAGACATACAAATATTATATTGACTTTGCAGCAAAAAACAACATCGAATATATTATTCTTGATGAAGGTTGGTACAATCCCAAAAGTGGGGACATGCTTACTGTTATTCCAGAACTCAACCTGCCAGAACTTGTTGAATATGGAAAGAAAAAGAATGTGGGAATAATATTATGGACAGTATTCAACGTCCTCGACAAACAACTTACAGAAGCATGCAAAACATACAGCAATATGGGCATCAAGGGATTCAAAGTGGATTTTCTAGATCGAAACGATCAAGAAGGCGTTGAGATGACGTACAGAATTGCAGAAGAATGTGCAAAATACAGACTTAT
>JAILIJ010000309.1 GCA_024695315.1 Bacteroidaceae bacterium | reverse complement strand
CTTGAGCTTGTTGATAGCCTCATTAGCCTGCTCAGTTGTGTAAGCGTGATTATTATAATTTGTATTAGCTTCAGTAATAAATTCATTAGCTTCATTCATTACAGCGTCATCAGCAGAAGTGTATGTATCTAAATCTGTTTGCAAATTATTTATTGCATCATGTAGTTTAGAATATACTGTTATACATTCATCTGCTTCATTGATTTTAACAATAAGAGTTGAAAGATTATTGAATGCTTCCTTACCATTATCACTTTCTGCGTTGCTAATACCATTAATGTAAGCTTCATTAATTTCATTATAGAGAATTTCATAGAAATGAGAACCCTCTAATTCAGAAATTTTATCATTATATCCATTAATAACCTCCAAAATTGTATTACTATCGTAAGCCTTATAAGTAAGACGGAAGTCATCCCATAAAGCCCAGCGGCCACCTTCAGTACCTGTTGTATTCTTGATACCAACAGTAAGAACACCATCTGTAACTACACCGTTAACAGTATTCTCGTAAGCACCATTTGAGAATGCTTCAGAAGCTGCGTTCATACCATTTACAACGAATACACCAGAAGTTACTTCTTCGCTGTTGTTCTGAACATTTTCGTTATAAGTTTTAGATGCAATATTTACAACTTTCTTTTCAGCACTGTTGATGTAAATATATGTAAGGATATCATCTGTATTATTTGGATCTGCAATGTAATTTTCGTATGCAGTAGTTGTAGAAGATACAGGACGATAGAATGCCTTTACATTGAGTTGGTAAACACCATTAGGAATACCAGTTACAGTTTGTGAAATTTCGAAGTTCTCATTCCAACGCTCAGCACATGGATTTGAATCAAGACCTCCCCAAGCTACATCTGAATATTTTGAGTTTACTGTCCATCCATTCAAACGATCATTGAAGTTTGCGTTTGTAAGGAAGTTAGTACAATCCAAATCATAAGCAAGACAATTAGTAGTAACGATTTGAATCTGTTCAGTAATCTTAGTGATTTCGGCATTTACCTCTTCTGTAGAACTTCCCTTTATATCAATAATATTATCATTTGCATTATTAATATAACTATCAAGAACGTTTGCTTCATCACCTTCGTATCCCTTATCGATAAGTTTCTGAGCTTCATTCATCGTTTCAACGAGTTTTGCATAAGTAGCAACGTTTTCTTCAATTTCAGCTTTAGCAGCGAAGAATTTCTCAATGAATGTAAGAACCTCTTCCTTAGTCATTTCATCTACGTTAGTAGCCAAGAGCTCGTTGTATGAATTAGCAAGTGAAATCTGTACAAGGTCATTATCAGCATCATACTTAGTAGTCTTTTCCATAAGGTTCTTAATCCAATACTGGTATGAAGCAGTTGAGTTACCGAAATACTGAAGTTTAGCATCATCAATACCTACCCAGTTTTGAACAGCTGCAGGAAGGTTAAGTCCTACTTCAAGTTTACCATCTGTTACATTTGTGTAAACTGTATAAGGAGTCATGTTAGAACCTGTAGTTACCTCTACGCTGTCTGAGTTAGCATAAACGAATATACCGTTTCCGCCATTTGTTGCAGCAGAAAGAGTGAACTCATAAATGCCATTTGGAAGGTCAGAGATAGATACATATTCCTTACCTGTGAATGCTGTTCCATTCCATGCCTCAAGGAAGTATGTTGCGTCTCCCATCTTATTAGGAGTGTTATCTGTCATATAGTTTTGTGCAGAGTGAGTACGCTTCCAAACACCTGCACCCTGGTTGCGTTCGAAGTCTGCATCAGGAATATAAGTAGCTGTGATATCCAATGGATTTGTTGGAGTATAGAGATTTTCCTTATATTCGTTTATCTTTGACACGATAGAATTTATAGCAGCCTGAAGTTCTTCAGTTGTAGAACTGTAGTTGTTATAAACTTTAGTTTCATCATCAAAGTTAAGATTTGAATAGTCACTTGTAGCAGTTTCGAGCTTTCTAAGAAGAGAATCTGCAGTTTCAATTCTGAAGTATTCAGAACGATACTTCTTATAGTCCTCATTTGTTACAAATGCCCAACGAGTATATGTTACCATTTCCTCTACTGGATCAATAAGGAAGAGTTCGCTTGCACTATCAGAAGGCTTAATACCAAGTTTGTAAGAAGCGTAACTGCTGAGAGTGTTGTAGATGCTATAAGTACCATCTCCATTTGCATCAATCTTCCAATTAATGCTTGCACCTGCGTTGTTGTTGTAGTCAACCCAAATGTCTTTCTCAGATTGTGCAAAGACATAGAACATACCGCTCTTAGTCTCTACTGAGTCTTTGATTGTTACAATGTTTTCACCAGTGCCTTCTTCAATTTGCTCGATAAAACACTTGTATCCCTTGCCTGTGTTAATACTAGCGCGTGTATCATAGCTATTAGCACCAAGGAAAAACGCTTTAGCATCAACATTATAAAGATACACAGTATCATTATACACAATTTCCCCATACTTAGGATGTTTTGGGTATTCCCATTGTGCAAATGATGATGCGCTCATCAACATTGATGCTACGAAAAGAGTTAAATTCTTTTTCATAACGAATGATTTTTAATTTGAGAATTTCCTTTAAAAAGTAGTTCTCGTCTGTTCATTAAATATTATTATTTGATTATGTAATTTCTGTTATTTTTATTTATTCTTCTTCAATATTGATTGATTATTTATTTGTAATAATTATACATGATGCAAAGAAAATAAAAAAGAGTGAAACAGCCAAGGTTTCACTCTTTTTTTTAAGTTATAGCAATATAATGATAATCATTTAAATTGCCATGTTACATTTATTTTTTCATAACTTTCTTCACAGTACCATCAGACATCTTCACAATGTTGATACCATTTTCAAGTTTATCGCGCATAGCACCTGATACGCTATAGATAGCAACAACTTCTGCAGCGTTAGAATCTACGTTTTCAATATCTACCTGATCTTTATCTCCTGTAGCCTCATAAGCACTATTTGTTCCATAGTACTCGAGTGAGAAGTTATCAGCTACGAACCAGCGAGCGCGACAAGTAGTGTTGAATGTAGATAAACCAATCTTAACTTCATTCTGTCCTTCTGGAATGTTGAAATAAATAGTATGGTTGCTTACATTTGTAGCAGCTTCTGACTGAACCTTGATACTATCAGCATTTAATACGTCACCTACCTGAGCGTAGAGGTAAACATGTCCTTCATACTCCTTAGTGTTGCCTTCTTCATCCTGATATGTAGCAGCAGCTACGTCGTTGAGAGAGTGAGCAGCCTGAACTGTAAGAGCATAAGTACCAGCAGGGAGGTTATTAATAGTCTGGTAGATATCGAAATTAAGAGCAGTAGCACTTCCGTTCCAGAACTCGATAGATTGAGTACCCTCTACACCTGAACCTGAAGCAAGGATAGGACCATTGCCGCCTTTCTTTGTGTAAGTCCAGCCATTTTCACCATTTTCGATATCATAGTTAATGATGTACTTAGTAGCATTAACAGGATTATCGTCGCTTGCTGTTTCTGTGTTAGGAAGTTCCAAATTGAATTTTGCACTTCTCATCTTAGGGAGATATTCCTTAAGCTGATCATTATTCCAAGAATTAACTTCTGCACTTGTGATAATGTCCTTAATAGCATCATATTCTTCCTTAGCACTAGTTTTAGCATTTTCATAATATTTGTCAGCTGTATTTACCAAAGAATCTCTACAAGCTATGAATTCCTTATATATAGAAACGTTTTCTTCAGCGCTTGCCATAGCAGCATTAACGTTGATGAGGGCATTCCAGAGATCTTCAGATTCATCATTTTCTGTTAATTTGCTTGCTTCAGTAATAGCCTTATTAGCAGTCTCGATATATGGTTCTGTCATGTTGTTTTCCATTACAGAATTATTCTCGACGAAAGTAAGAAGGTTTTGTGTGTATGTAGGCAAAATAGCGTAGATAGCCTTAGCTGACTTACCTTCATAAACGAGTTTGAATCCTGAGAAGAGGAACCATTCAACCTTGTTGCCCTGTGAAGTAATACCAAGTTTCATATCCTCACCGTCACCAACAAGTCCGTAAGTCTTAACTGAGTAACGTCCAGAACCGAAAGCGTAAGAAGCACCAATCATACCGTTTGGTACGTAATATTCACCCTGTACACCATTCTTTTCTCCGACGAACTTATAGTCATAAAGTTCGACACCTGGATAACCTCCGTAGTATTCACCTAGGACTGTATTGTCGAGGAAGCTATTTTCACCTGTTACAGCCTGATCAATTGGAAGACCGTCAGCAACAATATTCTGAACAGTAGTCTTGAAGTCGTTCATGTAAAGCCAGCAGTTGATAGTTTCTGTACCATCATAGTTACCATTACCTGCAGGACGAACAAATGCGTGAGTTTCGATACTGTAGATACCAGCAGGAGCGTCCTTTACTGTCTGATAGAAATCAACAGTGGACTGGTAGCGTTCAGCACACATATAGCTCTTAAGACCTCCGAGTGTTGCATCACCTGTCCATCCAGTAGTAGAAAATGTGTTAGTTCCAGAACCGAAGTTTGCGTTAGTAAGCATGTCT
>JAILIJ010000239.1 GCA_024695315.1 Bacteroidaceae bacterium | reverse complement strand
GTTAGAATCGTATATTAGTGGACGTCCATTTGTATCGTTGGTATTATCGGCAAGGTTGGTCCAGTTGTTTTGGTTTATGGCATCGCGTACGCGATAGCGGAACTGGAAGTCGAAGGCTGCACTTGTTGGAGTAGCATTTACCTTTGTACCGTTTATCCAGTTTTTAATGGCTGAACTTCCGTCCCAATATTCACCCACAGAAAATGTAGGTTGGGCTGTTGTGTTGTAGTCTGCTGTAAAGGATGCGCTATAACCTTTTACCATGTCATAGCGGAATCCGCAATATCCGAGGTCGTTGATTAGATAATTAAGATATGCTTTGACGACGGTATTTACATTTGAAGATTTATGATCGAGATCTCTTGCTCCGCTCCAGTCCTCCCCTGTATCGTTATTGTCAGAAAGGGAATATCCATTTTTGTCAGCCCAGCTTTTGCATGTTCCTCCGTCGTCATTTTTACATATATCGGTAGACTGTAATTGGTAGGTCGTGCCGTTATATGTCTCTTCTGGGAAATCGACCCAGTTAGAGATATTAGCATGATGATTGATGACTACATCTGCTATTGTTCCAAGACCTTTGGCTTTGAAAGTGCTTATCATGCTACGTAGGGCAGACTCTGTGCCGAAAGAAGACTGTTGATTGAAATAATAGAGTGGTAGGTATCCCATGTTATTACTTCCTCCGCAATATCCAGAGTTAGGAATCCAGATGAGGTCGAAGTATTTTGACAATTCGTCGGCTTGCTTCTCGAGTTTTGTCCATTTTGTGTCTGAATAGCTATCCCAATAAAAGCCTTGAAGCATCACGCCATCATAATTGGAAGGCCATCCTTGTGCCTTAACTTGTAGCGAGAGGCTTGTTGCGAAAAGAAGTGTTAGCGAAAGAAATTTCTTGATCATAGTCGATGATTTTATAAAGGTTATGAGGTCAGTATGAGTCCGGCCTCATAACCTTTGTTTTTAGAATATTACTGAGCTGTTACAGAGAGTACACCTTGTCCGTCACAGTTTGGTTTGAAAGAGAACTTATATGTTCCGGCTGTGATTGAAAGGTTGGCTCCATTTTGAGAAGTCATGGCGTCAAGAGCACCACCCCAAGAGAGTGTCCAGTCGTGGTTAGCGCGAATCTTATACTCGCCGTCTGTCATCTCGTATGTGCCTTCCCATGCCATAGTCTCCGTATTAAATGTGAGGTCATAATCTGTTCCCCAGTTTGAATCACCATTTACGGCAGAACCGATAAGGCTCATTTGGCTTATAGGTTCGATAGTGTATGTGAGGGCATCGGTATTGACAGATAGTTTGTAGAATCCTGACTCCTCTGTAATCTGGATATTTCCACCGCCATCAGCTATTGTTCCTGCTGTTGCGCCTGCACCATATTGTGCGCCGTCCCAGTTAGCAGCTGAAGTGACTTTGAATCCCCAAGTGCTTGAGTTGTCTGGCTTATAGATGTAGTAATATCCTACGAAGCTATCGCCTGTTTTAGCAAGTGGAGAGAAGCTCCATCCGTTGGCATCACCAGCATAGAAAGCAGATTCCACGTATTTAGCATAAGAATAAGTCCATGTCTTAGGTGAGATGGTAAACTTATACTTGCCTGCTTCTGCTATTTCTGCACAGAAACTGTTACCGCTTGTAATATCTTGGTTGAAGAAACCAGATGTTGAAGTGTCGCCGTTTGAGTTAGCACGGAAGAGAGCATTCCAAGATTGGCTCTCTACCGAACTCTTAGGAGCGAAGCAGAACCATTCGCTACCAGCGGCCAATTCGAGGATACAAGAGTATGTACCATCGCCATTAGCTGTCATGGCTGTTGGAGAAGCTAATTTCCATGAATTGTAGCCGCCTACATAATAGAACTCTTCTTCGTCGGCTATAGATGGTAGCTTAGCTGTTTGTACATTTATGGAAATGTTATTTGAGTCGAAATTCATAGTCGAAGCCATTCCATCTTGATTTACCATTACAGCCCCAACGGAGAACTCACATGTTCTTGTTGTACATTCAAGTGAGTTGTAATATGTCTGAAGAGCAGTTGCAAGGTCTTGGGCTTTAACAACAAGAGTGTCTTCGTTTGTGGAAACAGGGATTTCTGTTGTACCATTAAGAAGAAGTTTTGTGAATTTCACATTTGAATTAGTAGTTGTGTTTTCTGCCCCAGTCAGTTTGATGAGGTTTATATTCTCATCTGCGGAGGAAAGGTCAATATTGTCAGAAATTCTTTCTATTGTACCCTTTATGCTAGCCTGCTCATCCTCCTGGCTGTATGTTTGAGGGTCAGCCCAGTCTGTATAGTCTTCATCGCAAGCTGTGAAAGCAAGAGATGCAGTAAGAAGACTTGCGAAAATATATATTTTTTTCATGTTCTGTATTTCTTTTAGGTTTATTTTTATTTCATAGAACCTGTACCTGCGGTAAAGTCAAGATTGATCTGCTTTCCTGCAGTACCCTTGAATGAGTAGTCTGCGCCGAGGTCGCTTTCCCAGTTTGAAAGAATATTGCAGTCGCGGTAGTAGAGTGTTGCGTCTGTATTCATGATAGTTAATTCAGTTTTCCACCATTCAATACCACAGTCAACAGAAATTCTTACCTCGCCGTCGCCGCCGAGTGCAGGAGATACACATGGCTCAGTAGCAGAAGTGCTCATAGTGAAGAGATTTGCGTCATCGAAGGCCCATGCGTTGTCCTGGTTTGGAGCAGTAGCACCGAAGAGATATACCTTAGCAGGATAAGTGTTCAGTTCGTAAGTTATGGCGTTGTTAGCAATCTTGTTCTTGACAACTACAGTATACCATCCTGATGTGCCGTCAACCTTCATGTTTGATGTTTCGCTATCGCCCCCATTAACGATATTAGCATCATTCTTGCCGATAGTAACCTGACCGAATCCCTTGTCGTTGCCTTTCCAGCCGTCGTCAGGATTGATCTTGAACTCATCGCCATTAGCGAGATATACGATTCCGTAAGAGAATCCTTCTTGGTCATATGCGAAATGTAGAGGTACAAAAGTACTCCATCCGTTTGAGGCTGTAAAGCTACCCACGATATACATAGTTGATGGAAGACTGATGTTGACAACAGGAATGTATGCCAAGCAGTTTGAAAGTTCTATGACATTAGATTCTGCTGCACCGAGAGTATCTTCGCCAGTAAGATGGCATCTAACCTTTGCATATACGTTTATAGGCTTAGATAGGTCTGCATCGCCTGCAAGATCTAGGATGACGGAGTTGACCTCGCTAGCAGAAAGCTGCATCTTAGCTGTTGTAAAAGTTGTCTCGAAGTCTTTCCAGTTTTCTTTGTCAAGACTCAGACTTACTATATATGTTGTTGGTGCGGTATAACCATAATCAGGCTGAGACGTTGTGAGCGTGATATACTCACTCTGTTCAAGTTCTGTAATATTATTATATATTGCACCAGGAGTATTGAGTACAAGGCTTAAGCCTTCTGTATTCAGTACTGGATTGCTATCTCTGTCTTCGCTGCATGAAGTGGTGAATATCATAGCTGCAGCGGCAAACAGTAGTGAATAATATATCTTTTTCATATTTATTTTCTTTATTGTTTATTTAATTTTGGTAGGCAACGCGTGTCTTGCATAAAGCCATCTTTGTGTGATATCTATGTTACTCAAGATGTCTAAAAAGACCTGTGCACAACTTATCTTAAATATTAGTAACCTTGATTCTGTGTGAGGTTTGGATTAGTAGAAATGGCACTATAAGGAATAGGGTAAACATTATATATAGAGTTTACGCCGCTACCTTCGTATGTACCGCCTTTCCAATCCCAAACGTAAGCACTTGATGTGAATACTCCATGACGGATAAGGTCGCTTCTACGTCTTCCCTCGAAATAGAACTCACGACACCACTCGTCAAGAATATCTTGTTTGCTAATAGACTGCTCAAATTCTGCTGCATTAGCACGTTTACGTAATTCGTTGAGGTCAGCCTTTGCCTTATCTGTCTCTCCAAGGTTAAAATAGGCCTCGGCACGAGTAAGGTAAGCCTCAGCAACACGGAACAAAGGTACGTCTGTATCTGATAAAGTCACGTCGCTTGGTGTGCCACCAGTAGCATAAGTGTTGCTCCACTTTAGAATGGCGAATCCAGATGTAAATGTTGTCTTATCCTTAGTTGAATATGTGCGTGATGCGTCAACAAAGAGTAGGGCGCGGTCATCCTTTGCGTAAGTAGCAAACTCATGTGCTGAATAAGACTTATTAGACAAATTCTCGCCGTCAGAAATGAAGTGGTCAACGAGGGCTTGACGTGCACGGTTACATGTCCACTGTGAACTTGGAAGAGACTGATCAGGAGTACCTGAGCCTAATGTAGAAGCTATTGGGTATGCAGAACCTCCGTATGAGCGTGAAGTAGCTCCGTCGCATCGGATAGGGAAGATGATTTCCTGTCTTGCGTTTGGGTTCTCTCCGTTATCGCCCATGAAGAGCTGCTCATAAGCGCTATAACCGTTTAAGGCAGTCTGGTTGAGTTTGTATTTTGATTCGATAACCTCTGTAGAATAGTCGGCAGCCTTCTGATATTGTGCTGTTCCTGTATAAACTTCAGCATTCAGATATAGTCGAGCAAGAAGTAATTTTGCTGCTGTCTTGTCAGCACGACCATAGTTTGAATCGTCTCCGGCATAGTCGAGGAGTTGTTCATCAGCCTCAGTATTGATGATATCTTCAAGTTCGGCAACGATGATATTGAAAAGTTCTTCACCTCTCTTCTCTACTGGGTCAGAAGCATCGACGTTGGTTTTGTAAGGTGCCTCTCCATATAAATCGAGGAAATAGTAATTCATCAAAGCGCGTATGAATCGAACCTCGGCGCGATATTGTTTAGATGTAGCATCAGACTTACCAGAAGTGATGTCGAGGTATGAATTACAAAGAGTGACGTTGTATGCCAGACGATAGTAAGTCAACTCATTATAACCGTGGCTTGAGTCCCAAGTGATATTTGTGAGTTCAGGAATACCAGCATCACTTTGCCATGCCCAAATACATTCGTCGGAGCACAGTTCGTTAGCTTCGAAAATTCTTCTGTACATGGCTGAGTTACCTTCGTCGAACTGCTTCATATCGGCATTTCCAGCTCCACCTTTCTGTCCTGTCAGTACAAGACTTGAATATACCTTAGCAAGAAGTCCAATCTCATTCACTGTGGTATTGGTCTGTGGATCAGGATTGCTCTGATCGAGGTCGTTGATACATGATGTCATGTTCAGACCTATAAAGGCTGCGAGAGCCAATGGTAATGTTTTGTTAAATATATTAAGTTTCATGATATATTTCTTTTTCGTTAAATATAATGATAGTGAATGTTATTGAATATTTAGAAATTCAATGATACGCCAAGCATGAATGTTGTTGGACGTGGATAGAGGTTTTTGTCTATACCTACGTTATCCTTGCTTGCGGAAACTTCTGGGTCAAGTCCCTTATATTTTGTTATAACGAATGGGTTCTGAACAAGGAAGTATACTCGT
The DNA here is from genome assembly GCA_024695315.1 of Bacteroidaceae bacterium. Lineage (GTDB taxonomy): Bacteria > Bacteroidota > Bacteroidia > Bacteroidales > Bacteroidaceae > Minthosoma. The sequence continues at coordinate 4,978 of JAILIJ010000239.1, read as the reverse complement.
CCACCTACACCATGGTAGTTTGCTGTTTCGAACAGACGGTCGAAAGAATAACCGAGAGTAATATTATCGCAGCGTAGGAATGAAGCGTTACGAACGAAATAGTCACTAAGATAATAGTCTTTCTTACCCTGGAAACCGAGATTTATAGCCTCAGCTGTTGTGTTGCTGAATGCGCTATTGCTATATATTCCTGCAGCTGACACATTAGCTTTGTTAGATAGGAAATCGTAATAAACGTAGTTGTTGAGGCTTGCACGAAGAGTGAAGCTGAAATCCCAGTTCTTGTAGATGAATTTGTTTGTCATGCCCATAAGCACATCGCCTGCAGCATGATTGTAGATATACTTATCATCAGCTGTGATCTTACCATCGCCATTACGGTCTACAAACTGTCCTTCTATAGGTTTGCCATTGTCGTCATATACCTGCTGGTATACATAGAATGAGTTAGCTGCATAACCTTCCTTGTGAGCCATGACTTGGTTAGAAAGACCAGCTGAGATAGAGCTACCTGTGAGGACATAGTTTTGTCCACTACCGAGGTTGAGTTTAGTAATCTCATTCTTGTTGTATGATACGTTATAGTTGATAGACCAAGAGAAGTCTTTTGTTACTATAGGGTGAGCGTTGATATTAAATTCGATACCATGGTTTGATAGGTCACCGAAGTTTGTCCACATATAGTTACCGAAGTTTACCATAGGACCGATAGATACCTGAGAAAGGAGGTCTGTTGTCTTTCTATAGTAATATTCGAGGCTACCATCGATGCGTCCATTTAAGAATCCGTAGTCGATACCTGCGTTCCAAGTTGCTGTCTTTTCCCAGGTGAGATTTTTGTTATAAGTCTCAGGACGTACTGTATAGTAATTTTTATCACCAAGAGCATACTGTGCATAAGAGTCGCTTATTACATATCGTGGAGCAAAATATCCTACGAGATCATCAGGTAGAGCCTGCTGACCTGTCTTACCCCATCCAAGACGGAGTTTGAGGTTTGTGAGCACTTCATTATCCTTTAGGAAAGCCTCTTCATTTATTTTCCAAGCAAGAGCTACAGATGGGAACCATCCTGAGCGTTTTTCTTTTGAGAAGAAAGAAGAGCGGTCATTTCTGAGTGTAGCCGTCAACAGATACTTATCATAGAGGCTATAGTTCAATCTACCGAAGTAAGAGAGTACTGTAGAAACGTAGATATGCTGTGTCTCGCTCTTCAACTGTGGAGAATAGTAGTTGCTTTCAGATGGTACCAACTGAGTGCCGACGTAGTTACCGCCACCTACTTCCCAGAAGTTACGGTGGAAGTGCTGTTCCTCAGTACCGACCATAACGTCGATGCTCTGAACGTCTTCCCACTCATGAGAATAGTCCACATAGATATTTCCTGAAAGGTTATATTTGTATGACTCTTTCAAACCAGTATATCCATAGTAGTTATTGCTATATGAATATGGGGAGATATTAGTAGGGTCATTACCTTCTGAGTAGTCACCCGAAATATTTCCATGAATACGGAGGTCTTCAAATCCGTGTATCTTATAGTCTGCCTCAATATTACCGATGAACACATTAGACTTAGATGTTCTGTGGAAATTCTCCAGGAGAGCCTTTGGATTCTGGGCTGTATTGGTATTTGTTACAGGATTAGTCCAGTCTGTGAGCTTTGTTGGGGCATTAGTGATAAGATTTTGCCAATATCCACCAGTTGTCTCGTAGCTACTGTTGTAGACATCTTGTGTTGGGTCAGCAGAAACAGCATTTCCGAAGATAGCGTAGTCAGCCCATGTGTTCTTTCCGTGCATATACTTGGCGTTCACATTCATAGTGAGGTGATCGTCCAGAAGGCTTGGGTTAAGGTTGACTGATCCTGTGAAACGTTCGAAGTTTGAAACCTCAGCGATACCATTTTTGTTAGTATAACCAAGACTTACACGATAAGGCATGTGAGGTAGTGAACCAGATATTCCAACTTGATGATCGGTTGATACCGCAGTACGGTAGATTTGGTCTTGCCAATCTGTGTTAGCAGTACCAAGTTGTGAATATGCAGCATCGGAGAGTGTACCTGCTTCGACGAGTGATTTAGCGTATGTACGGAACTCGTCGCCAGAAAGTAGTTCATAAGTCTTTCGTGGAGTAGCGACACTTACATTTCCGTTATATGTGATCTTTGGTTTCTTGCCTATTGTACCCTTCTTAGTGGTGATGATGATGACACCGTTTGATCCTCGTGAACCGTAGATTGCTGTTGATGATGCGTCCTTGAGAACAGTGATAGTCTCGATGTCGTCAGGATTAACCATAGATAGAGGGTTACCAAGACCCTGCACACCATTGTTGTCCATTGCCAATCCATCGATGACGATAAGTGGGTCGTTAGAAGCGTTAAGAGACGCTCCACCACGAATACGAATTGATGAAGAAGCACTTGGGTCACCACCGTTAGAAATGACGCTAACGCCGGAAATCTTACCTGTGAGCATGTCCTGCATGCTTGTTGTGATACCCTTAGTCATTTCGTCGGGTTTGATAGCTACGACCGAACCTGTGAGGTCATTTTTCTTTACACTACCATAACCCACGACCACCGTTTCGTTCAGAAGTTTGGCGTCTTCTTTAAGTACGATGTTTAGGTTTTGTGCGGCCTTTACCTCTTGTGAGATGTAGCCGATGAAAGACACAGCGATAGTTGCTCCTTTTTTAGCTTTGAGAGTGAAGTTACCATAAATGTCAGTAACAACACCTGCTGAGGTGCCTTTAACGCGTACTGTTGCTCCAGTTACGTCTTCGCCCTGATCGTCTTTTACGTGTCCCTTGACTATTATGTCTTGGGCCAGCGCATTAACAGACACAAAGATTCCAATGACAAGTGTCATGAAAAATCTTAAATTAAGTTTCTGTTTCATGTTTTTGGATTTAAAGGTTTGTTATTAATTAGTTGATTAATATTTTTTGTTTAATTAAGAATCTTATTTAGTTAAGAATTAAGAGTTAAGAATTAAGAGTTAAGATTTGTTCGCTGGAAAACAATTAATAATAATTTTCGTTTATTTTCCATAGTCCCAGAGGCCCCCTTTCCGGACGGCCATTCTTCACTCTTCATTCTTCACTTTTCACTCTTCACTCTTCACTCTTCACTCTTCACTCTTCACTCTTCACTCTTCACTCTCACTTAACCGGTTTGATAGCGATAGCAAATCCCCCTCCACTGGCACTGGTGAGTCGGAGTACACTCTTGTTTGTCACCTTACGTTTGGAGATGGTGTAGCTCTGTGGATTCTTATCCCAGCTGGCCTTCTTGCCATCGGCATATATTGTTGCCTCATATTCCGTTTTTGGAGTTAGGAAATCCAGTCTGAACGTACTCGTATGCCCATTTTCGTCAACGGAAGAACCAATATACCAGTTATCTGATTTCTTATCCTTGCGGGCAATGGTGACATAGTCGCCTGGCTCAGCCTCCAGGTATACTGACTTCTCCCAGTCGCATGGTACATCTTTGATAAACTGGAAGGCATCCATGTGCGTCTTGTAGTTCTCTATCAAGTCGGCAGCCATCTGTAGAGGACTATACATGACAACATAAAGTCCGAGTTGTCGTGCGAGAGTACTCCTTACTTTGCTCGTGTTCGTTGGACAAGCCTTAGAACAATCCATCTCGAAGATTCCTGGTGTATAATCCATAGGTCCACCTATCTGACGAGTGAAAGGCAGAATGGTAGTGTGGTCTACAGGATTGCCTCCAAAACTCTCGTATTCTGTACCTCTTGCGCTCTCATTACCTATTAGGTTAGGGTATGTTCTGCATATACCCGTTGGTCGCGTAGCTTCATGTGCGTTGACCATAATCTTATGCTCTGCAGCCTTCTTGATACAGTAGAGATAATGATTATTTATTGGCTGGCTATAGTGATGCTCTCCGTAAGGTATGATATCACCTACATAACCTGATTTTACACTTGTGTAGCCCCATTTATTCATGAATCGGTAAGCCTCTTCAAGGTGACGTTCATAATTCACGGTTGACGAACTTGTTTCGTGGTGCATGATAATCTTGACCCCTTTCTTGGCGGCATATTCGCTAATCTCTTTCACGTTGAAATCAGGATACGGACTTACGAAGTCGAAGACATAATCCTTCTGATGTCCGAACCAGTCTTCCCATCCTTGGTTCCATCCCTCAACAAGCACGGCGTCAAGTCCATTTTCTGCAGCGAAGTCAATATATTCCTTCACGTGCTTGGTGTTAGCTCCGTGTTTGCCGTTAGGCTTTGTCTTGTCATAATCTGTCTCTCCGAGTTTTACAGAATACACATCGTCAGTATACGCCCATGAGCTTTTTCCTGTGATCATCTCCCACCATACGCCAACATACTTAGTAGGTTTTATCCAACTAGTATCTTCGATTTTGCAAGGCTCATTGAGATTGAGAGTTATTCTGCTTGCTAGGATATCCTTTCCTTGTTCACCAACGATAATAGTTCTCCAAGGAGTGTTGAAAGGCGTTTGTATGCGTCCTTTGTTGCCCTGTGCATCAGGTGTGAGATGGCTGACAAAAGTCTTTGTTGCCACATTATATTCAAGGTGCATAGTAGGGTAGTCAATACATGCCGCTTCATGAATATTGACATATAGTCCATCGTCGGTTTTCATCTGTAGAGATGTCTGAACGACAGACTCTCCAGCTGGTGTCTGTGATGAATTAGGCGTTATGGCCTGTTTCATCATAGACGGGATGTCGCTAAGTCTACTTGTTTGCCATTCGTATTCCTGAGTGTCATAGTCCCCAGCTATCCACCAAGCCTTGTGATCAGCGGTCATCCTGAAATGACTTTTTTCTTCTTCAATAACAAAATACGTAAGATTTTTTTGAGAAGGAAATTCATATCTGAATCCGAGTCCGTCATCATAAAGTCGGAATCGTATCAAGATATTTCTATCATTCATGGGCTGAGAAAGCGTTACTGCCATTTCGTTG
>JAILIJ010000234.1 GCA_024695315.1 Bacteroidaceae bacterium | reverse complement strand
ATTCCCATTAACCCATGCGGTATATCCGTTTAAAATAGTAGATGCGTTTGCTGTTCCTGTAGTTGAAGCCAGCCCAGCATTCCATCCATTGTTATATGCCGAACCTTCATCTGCTACGTTTTGAATTACCGTTGCTGATGGATAATATCCAGCAGGAATCGTAACTTTCTGATCTACAGCCAGGTTAATATTAGACGATGATGTATTACCTACACCTGTTGCTGCAGCAGTAGATTTTGAAGAAGCAACTGACTTATTCGGATTATAAGCAATTCCAGTATTGAAGCTTGAACTTGTAGTATAGTATCCGTTGTTTGCAGGCTTTACATAAAGCTTACTATTTGTATTCGCAATATTACATGTCTGAGCTGTTGATGTTGCATAACTTTTTACCGCATTATTAATTGTAATAGCAGAACTGTAATAGCCAGCAGGAATAGTAATCTTTTGACCAACTGGAAGATTTACTGCTGAGCCTGCCAATGAAATAGCACTGGAAGAAGTTGATAGATTACCTCCATTATTGCTTGCAGAATACGCTGCTGCTGTTCCTTTAGGATTATATAAGATACCTGTTTTTAGAATAGTTCCAGACTTATAATAGCCAGCTGCGGGAACTGATATTCCAAGGTAGTTGCTCTGGTTAGAAGCACTTCCTGATGATATTGTTCCTGACTTTATTGATACGCTATTACTTGTGTAGTAGCCTGCAGCAAATGACTCTACAAGAGCATTGGTCAAAGCTCCTTTCCACGCAATTCCTGTATTCAGTGTTGAACTAGATGTATAGTATCCAGTGTTTTGGGGTTTTACATATACAGTATTATTTACATTAGTAATGGAAGAAGCAAGAGCTGATGAAGAACTATAGTCATTCATGGTTCCTGCAACATTTACTCCGGATGTAGATGTAAATGTTTTTCCCTTTAATACATTTGCTTGAGCTGCTGAACCTGGATTCATTGTCAAATAAGAATTTGTAGTGTAATAGGCATTGGTTGGAATCTGAAGCCTCAATGAATCGCCATTTATACTTGCGGTAGCACTCTGAGTTGTTCCTGCTTTATTATCCATGGTTCCAGCTATATCAACACCACTCTCAGAACTGAATGTAATAGCATTTGTTCCATCATTGGAAAGAACCATCCATGGCTCTGCATTTCCAACAGCTCCAATCTTAACCCATGAACCATTTGAATTTTTTGCCCAATAATATTTCTTTTCGTTAGTACTTCCATTTCCTAGCACTTCATTTTCTGTGCCATACTTAAATGAAAGATCATTAAGTTGAGCATCAAGAACATCTATAGCCTTGGCATTATCCTTGATATCATCTGCATCTATCAATACTGACTGATTTGTTCCCTCAAGTTCATAATTAATTATTCCATCTGACTTAATAGAACCATATCTGTTAGTAGCTGCATTGGCTGTAGTTGATATAATCATGACACCACAGGCTGCCAGTGGAATTATTCTTTTCCAGTTATTCTTTATGAGTTTAAGCATTTCTGTCCCTTTCTTAATAAACTTTTTGCCATGTAGTATTTCCACCATCAATAAGATTTATCGTATCGCCATCGTGAGTAACTGAGGATTTTCCTTCCTTTTCAGCATTTATTACAACTTCTGCCTTATCAGAATCCATCCCCTTAATAGATGTATGCGCTCCTGTAACCATATATATATGCCCGTCAGTAGTTTCATAGGTGAATATTTTGGATGATACACCACCCATCTGCCTCTGTAATTCAAGAAGCGCATTACGGTTCTCAAGAATATCATTAGCATCTATATTTACTTCCGTATTGTTGTCAAGATACTCTTCTATACGTCCATATGATGCTATTGTATCTGATAATGAAAAGTCGAAAATATTTGAACCATTATATGCTTCAGAAATGCTTCCATTACAGAATACAAATGCCAGTCCACCTAGCAGGCTTAGTACACCAACTTTATAAAATTGTTTTATATATTTACTATTTTTTCCCATGTAATTCCACCTTTTACTTATGAGATGTTGGAACAGTAATTTTTACTGTTGTCTTTCCATCGGAATCTGTTGAGAACTCGTAAGATGGAATAGTGGAATCTACAGTATTAATGTGGTTTGTGACATTACTAATCTGAGTATTGGTATTGTCTGAAAGAGTTGTAATACTTTCAGATAAAGTAGTAAAATTACCTGCTATGAGTTCTCTTAATTGCTTTTCTGTAAGTCCTGTCTGCTCTGCCAATGCTGCAAGATCGCCAGATAGTGATTCATCTCCTGCTGTTATTTTGGCAATCAACTCCTCTTCAGTCATATTTAAGCTCGATGCAAGATTGCTTAAGCCAGTGTCTAATGTTGAATAGTTGTTAGCAATTATCTGTCTTAATTCTGCCTCGCTTATTCCCCAAGCTTCTGCAAGGTCAGATATATCTGTTGTAAGAGATGTGAAGTTTTTCTCTATAAGGTCTCGTAACTGCGCCTCTGTAATTCCGGCCTGTTCCGCAAGCGCATTTAAATCGTTAGTTAATGACTCATCTCCGGATGCTATTCTTTTCAACAACTCTTCCTCTGTAATATTGAGTGTATCAGCAAGATCTTCTAAGCCCGAATTAAGGATTGTGTATGTATCACCTATTTTTTTTCTTAATTCTTCGTCGCTTAATTCCATCTCATTTCCAAGTTCTTGTATATCATTTGTAAGGGATGTGTAATTTGATGAAATAAGTGTCTGTAATTCCTCTTTAGTCATACCAAGCTCAGATGCTAATGCTGCAAGATTTTCGTCTGTATACTGAGTAAGTGATGAAATCTTGTTATTATAATCGTTTTTAACGATTCTTATCTGATCATTAAAATCATTAGTATTTTTCTCAATAGTTGCTAACAGGCTTTCCTCTGTCAAACCAAGAGCTTCTGCTAATGCTGTAATGTCTGTCATTCTAGCTGTATTGTATTTCTCTATTAGTTCCCTTAACTCCTTTTCTGACATATTAAGAGCACTAGCCATTGCAGCAATATCAGTCTCTTCTTTATCAGAGTTTTCCTGAATTAATTTCTTAAGCTCATCCTCTGTCATTTCAAGAGCACTTGCAAGAGAAGCAAAATTTGTCTGAGTGTACGTGCTAAGAGAATTAATATTGTTAGTTGTCGATATGTTGTACTTCTCTATTAGTTCCCTTAACTCTTTTTCAGACATATTAAGCGCACTTGCTAAAGTTGATATATCTGTATTTGCTGTATTGACTAACACTGTAAATTTGTTATCAAGAATTGTTGTTTTATTTGTTATTGTCTTAAGAAGTTCCTGTTCAGTAAGGTTTAGTTCGTTAGCAAGGGATGAAAGCGTAGTTGTGCTTGAACCTGAATAATTTGAAACAAGAGTCGTGAATTCCTGAATCTTCGTTTCAAGTTCTTCCTCTGTTTCTGTCTTATATTTCTTCATTAGTTCTTCATTTTCTGCAATCTTACCTGCAAGCTCATGAGCTATTATTTGTGACGCAAGCTCTTTGATTTGCTTCTCCGTCATATCTACAAGCGCTGTATCAAGATAGTTTGAAAGCATTGTCATAAGTTCAGACACCTGCTTATCAGATATATCTGAGAAATCCATTCCGTCAAGTGAATTATCGAGTTCTTTTGCCACAACTTTGGATATTGTTCCATAATTCACATCAGAAATATTGCCTTCAGCTGCACTATTGGCAGTAAGCATTGATAATACATATTTTTTTGTTGCATAATGTTTCTTATAATATCCCCCTATCACAAGACTCAATAGCACTATAACGATTACTCCGCTAGTAATCACCGCTATCACCTTGTTTTTGGTAGGTGCATATTTTACCTTCATTCTTAGCATTGCCACATTAGCCATTTCTTTTCCTCCACATAATTAGCTAATATCAGCGATTATCTCTACATCACTGATTCTTAATTTATTTTCTGTACTGTCGTACACTAACACTGTATCGACTATGTACTTTTTTCCATCCTTGGCTTCTATTCCATCAGGAAGACAATCCATGCTTATCCCTTTTGTATCACTAAACACTTCAACATCG
>JAILIJ010000165.1 GCA_024695315.1 Bacteroidaceae bacterium | reverse complement strand
TATGTTATTGTTCGATATAAATTTCTTGAAAAACTCATAAAAAAACACATGAAATATATTTATTCGCAAAGATAATAAATATAATAATAAATAAAAAAGATGACATCAAATTTGACGCCATCTTTCTTTATTTAATTATTTTCTCTTCTTAGAAAGTATAAGTAAGACCAATATTACCAGTCATGATAACTCGTAAATTGTGTGCAAACTCATCTGTATCAAATGTAAAGTTCTTTCCAAAGACATAGAACATTGGAGATGCAAACATACCTATATGGTCATTGAATTTAACCGAGAGGTTCATTCCCACATGGCCTCCAAAACCAAACTTTGTAAAATCACAATGCGCAGAAGGAGCTAAAGCCTGATATGTCTGGAAAGATGTTAAATTGCTTGGCAACTTTCCAACAACATGACCAGAATTAACAGCACTAGCATATACATATGGCTCAAGATAACCATAATGTAAATGTTGCTCACCTACCAACATTGCGAATGAAGGACCAAGAACAAGATCTAAGTTTGTCTTTCTATGTGGTTTATAACCGCTCAACAAGTTTGTGAGACTTAATGTATAAGAAAGAGATGGCATCAAAACAAAATAGTTACGTGTCCATTGTTCGTATGCAGACTGCTTATACATATCTATATCAGCATATACTAAACCGAGATCTGTTAGCGTGTTATCACTATTACGTAGATAACCAGTTACTTTTTGACCTGACAAGTTATAAACAATACTATTTTCAAAAGAGTTCTGTGTAATTGAAGCTCCCTCAACAGAGAATCTAAGTCCATGATACCTATTGAATCTATAACCCACAAATGCTACACCATTATAATTATAAATGTTATTTGTCCACTCATAATCACCCTTTGTGTATTCGAAGTTGAGACCTCCACCGAGACCTACATATAGTTTGTTATCATAATCAAACTCGTAGTCATAATGTTCACGATATTTATTACCTCTCAGTAACATCGTCAAACCTAAAGAAAGGCTAAAATCATTATCTTGAGCATAATCTACTGTAGAATTTCGTGACTTGTACATATAGAAAGTCCAACGAGGTTCGAGATACAACTGTAGATCCTGTGTAATCCTTGTCCAGAGATGTAAACCTGCTGTATATTGCTCAGCACTATTTGTAACTTTGCTCTGCTCAATTGTCGTCTTAAACTTATATCTATTTATTCCCTGCTTGATAGTTGCAGGATCTGCGTCCTGAGTTGCAACACTTGTTACAGATTCATCATCCATATAATAAGTAGTCATTGAACCTGCACCGACACCAAACATCAATGTAGCACCAAATGGAGCATTCCAATCATAGTCTTCCTTGAAACCAAACAAATTAATCATTGGTTCAATAGCAAATCCTTGGAACATAGTATGGTTATCTCGGATATAATTGCTTGCCCAAGAGAAATTACCATAGAAGGACTCGTGTTGTACTGTAAAAAGATGACGAGAACTTGTTGTCTGCTTTGATTCAAAAGATGCACGAATACCGAAACGAGAAGATATCCATTTACCAACAGCAAAAGACTGAGCATGACCTAATGATCTCATGAACTTAACATTTTCAAGACCATTTGTACCCTGTGTTCCTGCAGATGTTTGAATAAACCATGGAGTACGTTCATGGTAACCTTTTAACAAATCATACTTGATAGAATCCTCATGAGTAAATTCATCAAAAGTTTTCTTTAAGTGATAAAGAGCCATCTCGTTTGGAGTCATATTATTACTCAAGTAGTAGATAAAGCTCAAGTTCACTCCATAAAACAAATCATACTGTCTCCAATATCCATCACCAGACATATCCTGATTTTTGTCAGCCAAACCGACATAAGGCTCAACAGCAAAATATCCTTGAGGACCTGTAAAGAACTTAAACTGGAGACCTAAATGTCCCTCTGCTGTATTACTCTTAGTCATTGCATAACCTCCAGGATAATCATTATGATGATAACCAATACCAAGAACAGAAGAAACATCTACCATTCTTGTTGGCTTATATCCATAGATATAGTTAGAGAAACTAAACAAGTAATCCAAACGTCCTCCATAACGCACATAAAGTTCGTTAGAGTTATTGAAATAACCAATACCTCCATCAAAACTCAAACGGAGAGAATTGTATCCATTTAACAGCTTACCGATACCAAGATTAGCATTAGTAAGAAGATTCATCTTGTATGCATCAGAAGCTGGTGGAATTTGAGAAGCACCAACACCAATTTGAACATACCAAAGCTTACTGAAATTTACTCCAGTAGTATCTCCATAATCACGAACACGTTTTTCAAGGATATAGTCGTTAGGATTGAATTCGTTTGTAGCGAGATTCTTACCTTTCTTCTTTTTGTCCTTGTCAAGGAAATACAAGCTATCATACTCATCATAAACGACAGCATCAGAGTCATTAGCCAATGAGTACTCCTCCAATTCATCCTTGTAATCCCTACTTATTGAGTTTACCTTACCAGAAGTAACAGCAAGCGCAGTCGCTATATTCGCCGATATAGCAACCAAACTGGCCATTAATATTTTCATTCTAAACTTCATTACCGCAATAATAATAATATCGAGACAATTCTTATATTACTAATTAGTATTTATTGTTCTGACGTACCTTCAGCAGGCTGTTCAGAAGTTGGATTATCAGTAGTTGCCTCCTCCGCAGGCTGAGTAGTAGTTGTTGTATCAGCAGCAGGCTGAACAGCCTTACTTGCTTCTTCCAATTTCTTCTTTTCAGCTTCTGCTTTCTTGGCATCTCTTACGGCCAACAAATACTTAAACTTCTCTCTATATTTTGGTGCATCCTTAGGAATATATGGGAAGTTCTTGAATATCTTAGATTCAATATTTCCTTCAAATGCAAAATATCTCTTATATGCAGGCTTATAATCAAATGAAGCCTGGAAATATGCTAAGAAACGAGCAACACCATTATCAGCCAATACATTTTCTTTTGGTTCCTCGGCACCTTTCTCTGCTTTTATTTTTTCATATTCTTCACGCTTCTGATTCCATAATTTCCATTCATTTTGATTTTTTGCCAATAAAGCATCTTCCTCCTCCATCGTAAGAGGAACATATCCTGTACCATAATCATCAAAAGATTTATTGTCACCTGCAGGCATAACAACTTTATCCTCAGCTGTTCCTGCACCTGCTGCAGTAAGCTCACCCATAAGATACCACTTACGTGCATCATCATCTGGAAGTACATCAATTGCTGCCTCTACATCTTCATTCTTATATTCCAACTCAGACTTTAATTCTGTCATCAAAATAGCCTTGTTGATAGGACTAGTTTCCATAATCTCATGAATACAATCAATTCCATGACTCTTTTGTGCATCAGAAAGTTCAGGATCATCCCAACGTAATACTGTTTCAATCATATCACGATAAAGCGAGAGTGATCTCTTAATTTCCATGTTTTCAGGCAGTTTATCTAACCAGAATGTTGCATGATCAATATAACCTCTCTTAAGCAACATGATAGCTTGGTTAGCAACGAGTTCCTTACGGTTTACAGTCCAAAGGGTAGGATCATTAAAACTTATTGTTGTCTTACGATCAACACCATTTATTTCCTCACGAAGATATGGAAGTAGGACAGTTGTGTCACCCTTTTCATCATCCATATTATACATTGCTACACGGTTAGCAAGGTATGCTGCGAAAGGCTTATATGTATGACCAGGCTGCATGGATACGAATTCGTAAGCACGAAATACAACATCA
>JAILIJ010000161.1 GCA_024695315.1 Bacteroidaceae bacterium | reverse complement strand
AGCTATTGCAATCGATGCTAATGCAAAGACTGTTAGCGGAGCCACAGCAACTTCACCTGTTGTTAGCAGTTTTGTAACTAATGGTACTTTTGATTCTAATATCAATGGATGGACTTCAACTACTGGTGCACAGAACAATCAGATTGCTAATAACAAGTCTGGTGCTTTCACAGTGCCTTTCTATGAAAACTGGAACAGTTCAGCTTATTCTGGTAAATTGTATCAGTCAATTGAAAACATTCCTAATGGTATATATAAATTAGGTATAGCTGCTTTCGTAAACAATTTGGGCGATGAAGGTACTCAGTATGTATATCTCAATGATGCAAAGACTAATGTGACATCTACAGATCCTACTGCATACGAAGTATTTGCTCAGGTTACTGATAATACTATAGAAATCGGTCTTGAGTTGACAACTGCTGTTGCAAATTGGATTGGTATTGACAATGTAACACTTTCTTATTATGGAAATTGTTCTATTGAGGAGGCTCAGTTTGGAACTGTTGTAGCAGATTATCAGACTGCACTTGCTAAAGCAAATGCTGTAGATCAGACTGCTGCTATGGACCAGACAGTTCTTTCTTCATTACAAACAGCAATCTCTACATACTCAACTTCACCAACAACAGAAGATGGTTATAATGAAGCAATTACAGCTTTGAATACTGCTACAGAAAATGCTAATACTTCTATTGCACTTTATGAAAAGGTAGTTGATATGATTCAGAACATTAGTTCTACATATGTTGCTGCTACTACTAATGGACACAATTGGCTCATGAAAGCTGTCGATAATGCTCAGGCCGATTATGATAACTATGCTGTAGATGATGAAACATTTACAACATTCAACTCAAATATTGAGTCTGCAAAATTGGTTGACGCTGATGAAATTTCAGCACTTTATCCATATACTTTTACATCTTTGGATAATCCTTCAACTAATTCATTTGGTTCTACAACAGGTCAGGCTTATTCTGGTTCAAGTACAGATACATATTTCGATTCTTGGAGTGGATCTGCTGTAAATAAGACATTTACTCAGACTGTAACACTTACAGAAGGTAGTTATGCAGTTTCTGTCATTGCACGTGGAGATGCAAATGTTACTTCTCACACAGTAAAAGTTGCCTTTGGCGAAAATTCTATAGAACGCGATTTGCCTTTGAAGGGTGACGTAGGTTTAGGCGTAAATACATCAGGTGAGGCAAGTTTTAAGACTGATGATACTTATGCAAACAGCAATAACGGTCGTGGTTGGGAGTATCGTTACATTACATTCGAAATTACTGATGAGACAGATGTAACTATTTCTATCAACACTTCTTTGGCTGCTGGTACTTGGGCATCATTCTATACTCCAGTTATCTACGCTGCTAATGATCCTTCTGCTGCTGTTCTTGCAAATGCTAAGTCAGAAAAGATTGCAGCTCTTAATGCTCTTATTACTACTTCTAATAATGAGGTTTTCAAATACAATGCTTCTGATGTTAGTTCGGCTATCTCCGATGTTGAAGATGCATCAACAATAGAAGAGGTTGAGGCTGTTGAGATGCCAAAGGCTAATGCTCCTGCTTCTACTGATGCTTACCAGCTTTCTATGGATTATGGTTATGTTGTGATAGATAATGGAGTTAAGTTAGCTGAGACTGCTCAGCCTATCTACTTCACTCAGAATACTGACGGTACATACACTATCAGTAATGGTTCTGAATATGTTGTATCTTCTTCTTCTAACACTTGGACTCTCACATCTTCTGATGATGCTTCTGCTGCTACAGGCTATACAATCGCTGCTACAGAAAATGGTATCACAATCCAGAGTGCTGATGGTTACTTTGGCGTAGATAATACAACAGTAGGTTCTTCATTCTATCGTAATAAGGCTGCTACAGAATTGGTTCTTGGAGAATATGTTGCTTCTGTTGAGGATATAACTATCAATCATGGTGAAGCTCTTGACGGTACTTCTGGTGTAGATAAGAACATTACTTATAGCATTAACATTGCAAATGCAAATGCATGGCAGGCTCTCTTTGTACCATTCTCTATCGATATGTCTGAGGTTGACGATGATATCGTAATCGCTAAGCTTACTGATATCGTAGAAGAAAATGGTGAAGTTGTGGTATCTATAGAGAAGGCTGGTGCCAATGAAGTTATTAGTACTACAACTCCTCTTCTTATAGCTTCTTCTACAAGTGGTCAGAAATCAGTTTCAGTTGGTGTTTCTAGTGTTGAAGATGCACAAGATTATTTAATAGACTACAGTGCGGCTAGTGTATACGGTGTTTTGAAAGAGGCTGTTTCTAATATTAATGGAAGTTATATCATGTCAGGTGGTTCACTCAGACAGGTGCCTGAATCAATGTCAAATGTAAAGCTTGGTGTTAACCGCTGGTATTTAACTCTTAAGAATAATACAAGTGCTAAGTTCCGTATCAACGCTATCGGATTTGACGCTGATGAGGCTACTGCTATAGCTGAAGTTATCGAGAATACTTTCGCTAATGGTGCTACATTCTCTATCTCTGGAGCTAAGGTTGATGGTAACAATCTTAAGTCAGGTATTTATATCCAGAATGGAAAGAAGATACTTGTTAAGTAATTTTTTAATCTAAATAATAAATCAAACAAAAATGGTAAAGAAAAATTATTTGTCTCCGGTTTCAAGCGAGATTCGCACAAAGCTGAGAACAACTCTCCTTGCTGGAAGTTATGCCGGTACAGGTGCAGGCTCTAACCCTACTGGTAGTGCTACTTCAGGAAGTGTTCCTACATCTAATGAAGACCCTGTTAATAATGGTGGTACATTTGGTGACGCAAAAGCAAGATTTAGTCTCGACTAATTTGATGTTACATACACACAAAGTGTATAATGTAATATGATTGTGTGCCCCCGTTCATGTATGTGAACGGGGACACTTTTTCCCATCTCTGAGTTATAGAATATTGAAGTTCATTGATATGAAATAGAGTGTTTTTAATTTAAAATGACGACTTTGAACAGAATATTTTGTACTAAAAAATTGTAATTCTTTGTGATGACACAAATCTTTATTATCTTTGCAACTGATATGGAAGTTGGCGCTTGGGCGTTATAAATATTAATTATAAAAAAAGAATATATGACAAAGAAATTTTATGTTGAGCCTACATCACGTAATTTGAAGCTCAGAACAGCTTTATTAGCAGGATCTGCTGCTAATAATACAGATGGCACTGTGATTCCTGTTGGCGAGAAGCCTGCAAAATCCTTTGATGCACCAGAGAGAACATCTAATATTTCTCTTGATTAAAGACGAGGATGTCTTAACACGACTTTTAGTTACTTTTGATGAATAAGAAAATATATACCGTACCAGGAGTTTATGTCTCAGCAAGTTTGTTGAGACATACTCTGCTTGCGAATAGTACAGGGGTAAAAGAAATTAAGACTATTGTTAATCCGTCAAGGGGTAGTAATACTGGAGATACAGAAACAATACCTGTCAGTGGAGGTGAGGTCGGGCCTGAAGGATTCGATGCTCCAATAAGATTCTAACTATTTTAATAGTTGATTTGAGAAAAGAGAAACATACCCATCTGACACTTTGATGAATTGCAACAACGTTTGCAGAATTTAATATTCTAAAATATAAAATATAACTATAAATATGGCACTTTTTGATCAAATTTCAAAGGACATTGTTGAGGCTATGAAGGCTAAGGATGCCGTTCGTCGTGATACGCTTCGCAATGTAAAAAAATACTTCCTTGAGGCTAAGACAGCTCCGGGAAGCAATGATGAATTGTCTGATGCTGATGCTTTGAAAATTTTACAGAAACTTGCTAAGCAGGGGCGTGAGTCTGCAGAGATTTTCAAGGGACAAAACCGTAGTGACCTTGCAGAAGCAGAAATGGCTCAGGTTAAAGTTTTGGAAGAGTATCTTCCTAAGCAACTTTCTGAGGCAGAATTAGAGGAGAAACTGAAGGCTATAATAAATGAGCTTGGTGTGTCTTCTGCTGCAGAAATGGGTAAGGTTATGGGAGTGGCTACTAAGCAACTCGCCGGACTTGCTGAGGGACGTGCTATTAGTGCTTGTGTAAAGAAACTTTTAGCATAATCCGGATATATACTGAATGAAACAATTTCGACTGTTTGTTTTTGTGGTTGTTTCCGCCTTGGCATTAAGTGCTAAAGCGGAAACACCTATTTATGGCCTTCTTGAAAGAATAGATAAAGGGGCTGCGAAAAAGTTTGTCTGTCAAATTGAAAATGGCGAGGGAAAGGATTTCTTTGAACTCGATCAGATGGGCAATAAGGTGGTTGTGAGAGGCAATACTTATGTGAATATTGCTGTGGGAATAAATTGGTATCTAAAGTACTATGCGGGGATTCATATCACATGGAACCAGATGAAGGCTAAACTGCCTGAGGTTTTACCACGTGTACCAAAGCTGGAAAGACATGAGACGGATTTGAAGCTAAGGTATGATTTCAACTATTGTACTTTCTCCTATTCTATGGCCTTTTGGGATTGGGACAGATGGCAGAAGGAGATTGATTGGATGGCCTTGCATGGAATAAATATTCCGTTGGCGGCTGTGGGAAATGAGTGCGTTTGGAGAAATGTGTTGCTAAAACTTGGGTATTCTGAGTCTGAAGTTGGAAAGTTCATAGCCGGGCCTGCTTTCTTGGCTTGGTGGGAAATGAATAATCTTGAAGGATGGGGTGGACCTCTGCCTCTATCGTGGTATAAAAATCGCGAGATACTTCAGAAACGTATTCTTAAACGAATGCGTGAATTCGGTATGAAACCCGTTTTGCCCGGATATGCGGGTATGGTGCCTTCGTTCCAGGCAGAAAAGATGGAATCTTCCCAAGAGGCAGCTTCTATACATAATGGTGAGAGATTGAGTACTGATGGAAGTTCGGAATCCAATCTGTCTTCATTACAGCTTTGGAACGGATTTACACGTCCGGGAGTGTTGATGCCTGACGATTCTCGCTTTGACAGATATGCAAGTCTCTATTATGCGGAGATGAAGAAATTATACGGTACATCTGATTTTTATTCCATGGATCCTTTTCATGAGGCAAGCAATTTGCCAAAGAACCTAAATCTTGGTGAGGCAGGAAAGAAGGTTCTAAATGCCATGAAAGAATATGGAAAGCAGGAAAGTACATGGGTCATTCAGGGATGGAGCGAGAATCCACGTCCAGAAATGTTAGACTCTCTACCTAATGGAGATGTCCTTATTCTTGACTTGTTTAGCGAATGTCGTCCACAGTATGGGGCAAAGAACACTATATGGTATCGTGAAAAAGGGTATGGGGAGCACGAGTGGTGTTTCTGTATGTTATCTAATTTCGGAGCAAATATAGGAATGCATGGAAGGATGGATCAGCTTATTGATAATTATAATGAGGCTCGGTCTTCTTTTTCTGAAAACATGCGTGGCATAGGGCTCACAATGGAAGGGTCGGAGACAAATCCTATAATGTATGAACTTATGTGCGAACTGCCATGGAGGAAAGAGAAAGTTGTGAAGCACGAGTGGGTGAAAAATTATGTTAAGGCAAGGTACGGCAAGAAATGTGAGAATGTTGACAAAGCTTGGGAGATACTCGCCGATGAAATTTACAACTGTCCAAATGGCAATAATCAGCAAGGACCACATGAGAGCATATTCTGTTCACGACCTTCACTTGACTGTTTCCAGTCTTCTTCATGGAGTAAGATGATGAATTATTATGACCCAAATTCAACTATAGAGGCAGCACGGTTG
>JAILIJ010000136.1 GCA_024695315.1 Bacteroidaceae bacterium | reverse complement strand
GAGAGCCTCCCTATCTAATGGTACAAGATGGGTCAAAATAGGCATACGTCCTATAATTTCAGGAATAAGTCCATAAGACTTAAGATCCATAGGTGAAATATACTGCATAAAATTAGACTTATCAATCTGTGCAGAATTTCTTGACGCATCAAATCCAACTACATGTGTATTTAAACGCTGAGCGATTCGCTTTTCTATACCATCAAATGCACCACCACAAATGAAAAGGATATTCTTTGTGTTAACCTGAATAAATTGCTGTTCTGGATGCTTTCGGCCTCCGTATGGAGGAACATTTACAACAGAGCCTTCCAACAATTTCAAAAGTCCCTGTTGAACACCTTCCCCACTTACATCACGAGTTATAGAAGGGTTGTCACTCTTACGAGCAATCTTATCGATCTCATCAATAAATACAATTCCTCGCTCTGCGATCTCAGGTTTATAATCTGATACTTGAAGTAGACGAGACAAAATACTCTCTACATCCTCACCAACATAACCAGCCTGAGTCAAAACTGTTGCATCAACAATAGTAAAAGGAACAACAAGCATCTTTGCTATTGTACGTGCCAACAAAGTTTTACCTGTTCCTGTACTACCTACCATAATAATATTTGACTTTTCAATTTCAACATCATCATCAGATGTTGGATTATTAAGTCTCTTATAATGGTTGTAAACAGCTACAGATAAAGCTTTCTTTGCGTCATCCTGACCTATTACATATTTATCAAGATATTCCTTTATTTCCTTTGGCTTTGGCAAGTTTTCTATTTCAGGATTTGTCACGTTGCCAGAATGTTCCTTAGCTATCAGACTTGCCTGAGCTGCACACTGGTCACAAATACACCCATTAATTCCTGTTATCAACAAGTTTACTTCCGACTCTTTGCGACCGCAAAAATCACATTTTCTTATACGTGGTGGCATCTATTATAAAATATTACAACAATTCTTAAATCTTTCTTGACAATACTTCGTCAACCATTCCATAATCCTTTGCTTCTGCTGCAGTCATCCAATGGTCACGATCCGAATCTTCCCATACCTTATCAAATGGTTGATGACTATGTTCAGAAATAATTGTATACAACTCTTTTTTTAGTTTTCCTATTTCACGAGCTGTAATTTCAATATCACTGGCCTGTCCCTGAGCGCCTCCAAGAGGTTGATGAATCATGACACGGCTATGAGGCAATGCAGATCGTTTTCCTTCCTTACCTGCAACAAGAAGGACTGCAGCCATAGACGCTGCCATACCTGTACAAATCGTTTGAATATCTGAATTAACGAACTGCATTGTATCATAAATTCCGAGGCCAGCATATACACTTCCACCAGGAGAATTGATGTAGATACTTATATCTTTAGAATTATCTACAGAATCAAGATAAAGCATCTGAGCCTGCAACACGTTTGCAGTATAATCGTTAACTTCGGTCCCCAAGAAAATAATTCTATCCATCATCAAACGAGAGAACACATCAAGCTGTGTAACATTTAACTGACGCTCTTCAAGAATATATGGATTTAAATAACCAGCCTGCGCCTTGATCACATCGTCAAGTACCATACTGTTTATTCCAAGATGTTTAGTAGCAAATTTTTGAAAATCATTATTCATAATAATACATATGTATAGTGTTATAAATTTCAGCAGTTATCTCAATAAAAACATACAACCTCATTTTACATGTATGTTAACGCAAAGGTATAAAAAAAAGTGATAAGACGAAAAAATCTTATCACTTTTTTAAAATTATTTTCATAACCTCCGTAACGGAGTTTTTTTTACATCTATTTAGAAGTTTTCAATACTTAGAATGTAAATTATTCGAACATCTTATTGAAATCCTCAGCTGAGATTGATTCTTCTTCAAGAGTTACCTTCTCCTTGATAGTTGAACCAAGCTTAACCTCGATACAACGATCGATAAGATTATCTACAGTTTCACGCTTCTTAAGCATCTCCTTTGTAGCATTCTCAAGATACTCATCAGGGATATTTAACATACCATACTGAGCGAACTGCATTCTTGTAACTTCTTTAGCCATCTCCTTTACATCGTTGTCATCAACCTTGATTGAATATTTCTCAACAAGTTGCTCTTTAACAAGATGCCAAGTAAGTTCCTCTACAGACTTATCATAGTTTGCGTCGACCTTTGACTGATCTCCCTTAACATTATTAAGCATAATCTTCTTAAGTTTCTCATCTGGGAACTCAAGCTTTCCGATTTTCTTTGTAAGGTGTTCACGAAGGTCAATAATGAACTTGTAATCACTATCCTTAGCAAACTGCTCAGAAATAGCATTTTTAATACGAGTACGGAATTCGTCCTCAGTTGTAACCTCGCCCTTTGGATATACAGAATCGAAAAGTTCCTGATCAAGTGGACCTGGAGCAAAACGAGTAATCTCTGTTATCTGGATATTGAAATCATTCTTATGATTCTGTGCATCCTCTTTTGATACCTTGAGCAATGAAGTAAGCTCAGCCTCGTTATTGTCATATGCAACAGAAGGGTTGAACTTGATAACATCATTATTCTTTGCACCATTAAAGAGAGCCTTCTGATCTTCATTTTTGAAATACTTAGGAAGGATTACTGCACCTTCAACTGTTATAGGATTCTCAACGTCAAGTTCTGTAATTACACCCTTGATCATATCGTTATCCTCATAAGTCTGCTCATCAGTAAGCTTGTTATAAGAACCACCACGCTGGCGATACATGTTCACCTGGTTCTCTACCATTTCGTCACTTACCTCTACATTGTAGTACTTAACTTTATCCTTCTTTGTGAGAGTAGCCTTAAACTCTGGAGCAAGTGCAATACCAAACTTGAATGTAAATGTATTACCTTCAACAAGATCAAGAGGCTCATCATCAATTGGGAGTGGTTCGCCAAGCATATTTACCTTGTTGTCACGAATGTATCCAAAAAGACCCTCTTGAAGAATCTTATTGATTTCCTCTGCAAGAATAGATGTACCATACTGCTTCTTTACAAGACCTGCAGGTACCATACCTGGACGGAAACCTGGCATATTTATCTTCTTACGAGCATCCTTAATAGCTTTAGCGAACTTCTCAGTATAATCAGCTGGTTCTATTACAGCTGTCAGCTCTGCATTGACCTTGTCAATGTTCTGCAATGAAATATTCATTCTTTAATTAAGTATTTATAATTATTCTATTTTGTCTATATATGAAATTACGTCCTTTCGAAAAAGTCGGCCACAAAATTACGACTTTATCCTCTAACTACCAATTTTAGAAATGCTTTTCTTGACTTTTTCTGTATTTTTAGGATTTAAAACGCCCCTAACTCATTCATAAAGATAAGCAAAATACCAATTGGAGCTACAAATCTAATGATAAAAAGATAAATAGGATAAATCTTGC
>JAILIJ010000094.1 GCA_024695315.1 Bacteroidaceae bacterium | reverse complement strand
TCCCGCAAAGTACTGCAGTACCATCCGAATGGTACTGTGAGGTACTACTTTTTAGTAAAAACAAAAGTTTGGGGTAAAAACAAACATTTTTGCGCTTTTCGTTTTTGTATATATATAACGCAAATATAACGCTTGTTAAATGGCCGTTTAACAAGCGTTATATTTTAATTCATATTATTACTGTATTAGTTGGACACGGGGCTTGTAATCTCAAATCGTGGAGACCACAAGGATTGGGTCCGCATACGCCATGGTCCAATAATTAAAACTCAGGTATCACCCACCCTACACTAATTGCCAACTTATCCTGGCGAGTCTTATGGCCATCGTAAAGATTATGGTTGTTAAGTCCTCGAGAATACGTGAAACTCATCTCCACACTCTTAATCCTTAACTTAGCCCCTAATTCGGCCTGCAGATTGAAACGTCGTGGCCATTTATCATTTCCATACTCTTGATATTCGGTATATGAATCGCGGTGCCACTCGTCATAATAATCGTCATAATAGTCATAATTATCATAAAAAACGCCAGTGACTGCGTAGTTGAAACCTAATCCACCAAAGACAGCCAACGAGATATTGTCATCCATAAGCGGAACACGAAACATGGCATGAACCGGTATGTAGAAACAATGCTCTACAAAATCGTCATATCCACGGTCGTCTACATAGTCGCTCTCAGAAATATATGCTTCATAATAGACTCCCGTCTGAAGGCCTATACCCATTTTCCATACAGGCTGGTATGAGAATCCAAGTTGCATGCCGTGAAGTCTCTTATTACGCTCACCCCAGAAATTCTCATGTATAGTATGGTTCCCGAAGTCCGTAACCCATTCTTTATTTACATATCCTCCCGACAAAACAAAATTACTCTTGGCTGGTGTGCTCTTTTCATAATAATAATCTGACTCATCTTCGGATCTATAATATGGATCATAAGTTGAAGTATTATCTGAACCTGTAGGAGTTTCATCACTACCTCCACCAATCTGCCAATCCTGGGCGACAACCGGATTGCATACTACCATAGTAGCAAATATAAGGATAAAATTAAGTGGTTTCATACGCCAACAGAATTAAATTATTATTTTTTACGAGGGCAAATTTAATAAAAGATTACAACAAGTACAAAGGAATATCTATATCAATAAGGGGAAAATTACTATTTACAGATAGGGAAAATGCTACATAACGTAAATTTTATAGTAAAATGACAATTTCTTTCTAGTATGATAAAAACAAAAAAGGAGGATTCCCAAAACGAGAACCCTCCTAAAAATATCAATTCTGAAAATAATTTCTTATAGACCAAAAACAAGCTTAAGTCCACCATCGACTCCACTAAATCCCATGAATGCCATAGCAAGAAGGCTTGCAGTCACGAGGGCAATTGGAGTTCCTTCGAATGCCTTTGGCACACGACTCATAGCAAGCTGTTCACGAAGTCCAGCAAAGAGAACCATAGCAAGGAGAAATCCAATACCTGTACCTACTGCATAGATTACACCCTCAAGGAGGTCATAGTCTTTCTGGATTACGAGGATTGCAACACCAAGAATACAGCAGTTGGTTGTGATAAGTGGAAGGAATACTCCGAGCGCCTGATAAAGGGCTGGCATAGTCTTCTTGAGGAAAATCTCTATCATCTGCACAAGGGCAGCAATTACGAGGATGAAGGCAATAGTCTGAAGGTATTCCAAACCGAAAGCTTCAAGAACGTATTTCTGAATGCAGAATGTTACGATTGTCGCAACAAGGAGAACGGCTGTTACGGCCATACCCATACCACTTGCAGTATCAACTTTCTTTGAAACACCAAGGAAAGGACAGATACCAAGGAACTGAGCCAAAACGACGTTATTGACGAAGATGGCTGTGATGATAATCAAAATAAGATTTAATACGTAGTCCATAGTTTATGCTTTCTTGAGTTTGTTGAAAATTGCAATTAAATAACCGAGTGCAAGGAAGGCTCCTGGGGCAAGTACAAAGAGTAACATTCCGTAGTTCTCAGAGTAAATGTTGACACCGAAGATGCTTCCTGTTCCAAGAATCTCACGTACAGAACCAAGGACTGTGAGTCCGAGTGTAAATCCGAGTCCAATTCCAATTCCATCGAAAATTGATGCTATAGGATTGTTCTTTGCAGCAAATGACTCGGCACGTCCAAGGATAATACAGTTCACCACGATGAGCGGGATGAAGAGTCCGAGACTCTTGTCAATGTCTGGAGCGTAAGCCTTAATACACATCTGAAGAATTGTCACAAGACTGGCAATAATGACGATGTATGATGGGATACGTACCATGTCTGGAACGAGTTTCTTAACACATGAAATGAGGAAGTTGCTGACGATGAGGACGCACATTGTTGCGAGTCCCATCATCATACCGTTGAGCGCTGATGATGTAGTACCGAGTGTTGGACACATACCAAGGAGAAGAACGAATGTAGGATTCTCCTTAACGATACCATTGACGATAATCTTAAAGTAATTCATATCTTGTTCCTTTCCTTTTATTTGTTAATACTATCACATTCTGTAGAATCAGAACAGCACTCTCCTGCTTCTGCCTTGCAGTCCTTAACCTGTGCTGATGCACCTGAGGCAGCATCTGGATTTGCAATGACATTGTCGTAAGCATTCTTGATGGCAAGAAGGAAGGCGCGTGAAGTGATTGTAGATGCTGTTATGGCATCAACTTCTCCTCCATCCTTTGACACTGTGAAATTGCTCTTACCTGGGTTCTTTCCTATGATGTCACCCTTTTGATCCTTCTGGAACCATGTGTCAGCCTTAGCACCAAGTCCTGGAGTCTCTGCAGTCTGAAGGATTGTGTAACCAAGAATATTTCCTTCCTGGTCGAATCCTACAAGAACCTTGAGTTCACCACCGAATCCGTTTGTAGAACTTGTAACGGCGCATCCGAGTGCATTACCCTGTGCATCGCTTACCTTATAAGAAGTATAGCCTTCTATTTCTTCTGCAGGAGCAACCTGAATATCATCAGAGCCCATAACAGCCTTGATACCAGCTGCAAGATTCTCTGCATTTATCTTTTCTATCTGTGGTGCAGTAACAGAATTGACCATAGCCAAAGCAGCGCCTGCAATAACAGCGATGGCTGTAAGAACCATCAGCATGTTTGTTAGAGATGATTTAAGCTTTTCCATATTCTTTACTTTTTAGCTGGCACCTCACCAAAACGCTTTGGCTTGCAGTACTGATTGATAATTGGTGTGAATGCATTCATGATAAGGATGGCAAATGACATTCCCTCTGGATAAGCTCCGAATGTACGGATGATTACTGTGAGAACACCGATTGCTACTCCATATACAAGCTGGCCCTTGCTTGACATTGGTGATGTTACATAGTCAGTAGCCATGAAAATAGCACCAAGCATAAGACCTCCGGAGAGAACCTCAAGTACAGGATTTGCATAACGAACTGGATCAACAAGATTGAGAAGTCCAGAAAGAACAAATACTGTGACGATGATGCTCACTGGGATGTGCCATGTGATTACCTTCTTGACAAGAAGAATTACAAGACCAAGGATAAGTGCAAGGGCACATACCTCACCAAGACATCCTCCTGTATTACCGATAAGCATATCCCATGCAGTAGGAAGCTGACTGAGAGCTTCTGTATCTCCCTTGAAAGCCTGACTCATGAGAGCAAGTGGAGTTGCTGCTGTTTCAGCATCAAGATATGTACCGAAACCCTGACCAGCAACAGGCCATGTTGTCATCTGAACAGGAAATGAAATGAGAAGGAATGCTCGTCCAGCAAGTGCTGGGTTGAACAAGTTGCAACCGAGTCCGCCAAATGTCATCTTCACAATACCGATTGCGAACAATGCACCTACGATAACAATCCAAGGAGCAATGTTGCTTGGCATATTAAATGCAAGAAGCACACCTGTTAGAATTGCTGAGCCATCAGTAACTGTGCAGTTGTCATTCTTCATAATGAACTTGTTAATGGCCCACTCGAAGAACACACAAGCAAACACACTAATGGCAGTTGTTATTATGGCACCCATGCCGAAGCTGATGAATGAACAGATAAGAGCAGGTACTAAGGCTATAAGCACCCAGTACATGTTTCTTGCTACGGAATCACCAGAGTGAACATGTGGTGAAAGAGATACTATTAATTTGTTCATAGTTTTTAATGAATTTACTTCGCCTGACGGCTACGAATTATTCCCATTACTGTTTGCTTACCCATACGAATATTATCGAGCAAAGGTCGGTGTGATGGACATGTGAACTGGCATGAACCACACTCGATACAGCTTGTGATATCTTCGGCCTCTACCTTGTCCCACATCTTGAGGCTACTTGCTGTTGCAAGAAGGTATGGTTCAAGGCCCATTGGACAAGCACCAACACACTTAGCGCATCGGATACATGGCTGTGGCTCACCTCTTCGTGCTTCCTTCTCATTCATGATTAGGACGCCTGATGAACCTTTACAGATTGGCACCTCAATGTTCAAAAGTGCCTTACCCATCATAGGACCACCTCCGATAACCTTGCCTGTATCCTCAGGAAGACCACC
>JAILIJ010000082.1 GCA_024695315.1 Bacteroidaceae bacterium | reverse complement strand
CGTGACATACGTAATGATATTTACAATAAGATTCTTCGTTTGCCACTTTCTTTCTTCTCTGAGGAACGTAAGGGCGACATCCTGACACGTATAAGCACGGATGTGAATGAGATAGATAATAGTATTACTAATTCGTTGGATTCGCTTATCAAGAATCCTATTTTCATTATTGTTAATGTAGGTTGGCTTATTTACATAAGCTGGCAGTTGACAATTTTCACTCTTCTCGTTGTGCCTATTCTTGCTATTGCTATAGGTAGGATTGGTAAGTCGTTGAAGGCGAAGAGTATCTTGCAGCAGTCAAAATTGTCTGACAGCATGAGTCAGGTGGAGGAGACGCTTGGGGGACTTCGCATCATCAAGGCATTTATAGCTGAGAAGAAGATGCAGGATAGATATGAGAAGGTGAATAATGAGTTTCGCGACATCTCTACACGTGTGGCAGTTCGTCAGTCTGCTGCTCATCCAATAAGTGAGTTCTTGGGTACTGTGATGATTGTTATTGTGCTTTGGTTTGGCGGTTATCTGATTTTCTCTGGTAAGTCAAGCATCGATGCTGGCATGTTCATTTATTATCTTGTTATTCTATATCATACTCTTCAGCCTCTTAAGGAGATTTCTAAGGCTGGTTATGCTGTGCAGAAGGGATTGGCAAGTATGGAACGAGTGAATAAGATTTTGTCTGCTGAGAATAATATCAAGGAGGTTGCCCAGCCTAAGACGATGGATAGTTTGAATGATAAGATTGAACTTCGTAACGTTTGTTTCAAGTATGAGAATAGCGAGCGTGAGGTTCTTCATGACATCAATATTACTGTCAAGAAGGGACAGACGATTGCTCTCGTCGGACAGTCGGGTTCAGGAAAGAGTACTCTTGTTGACCTCATCCCTCGTTATCATGATGTTACGGGTGGAGAATTATTTATCGATGACAATAATGTGAAGAATCTTTCTATCAAGTCTTTGCGTTCACTTATCGGTAACGTAAATCAGGAGGCTATACTTTTCAACGACACTATCTTTAATAATATAGCTTTCGGAATGGAGAATGCTACACAGGAGCAGGTGGAGGCAGCAGCTCGTATTGCTAATGCTCATGAGTTTATCATGCAGATGGAGGATGGTTATCAGACAAATGTGGGTGACCGTGGTTGTCGTCTCTCTGGTGGTCAGCGTCAGCGTATAAGTATTGCGCGTGCTATCCTTAAGAATCCTCCTATTCTTATTCTCGATGAGGCTACGTCGGCTTTGGACACAGAAAGTGAACGTCTTGTTCAGGATGCTCTCGATAAGCTTATGAGTTCTCGTACTACGATTGCTATTGCTCACCGTCTGTCTACTATCAAGCATGCTAATGTAATTTATGTTTTGCATGAGGGTAAGATTGTGGAGCAGGGTACTCATGAGGAGCTTATCGCTATGGGTGGTTACTATAAGAAACTTAACGATATGCAAACGTTGTAAGATTGTTGAACGCGGAAGGGACGGAAACAAACGTAAATTATAGTAAAACGCTTTTCGTTCTTTCCTTACCTTCCGCGTTTGATAGATTAACGATCACGGAAATCAAGATCTTGTATTGAGGATTTTGATTTCCGTGTTTTTTATGATGTCAATCAACTAATATACGAAAAAAAAAATAAAAATACTTTTGGAAAAAAAATCCCCTTTTTCAAAAAAATGGTTGTATCTTCTTATTCTTTAACTTGTTGTGACGATATTCTTTGAAGAAAAAAACCAAAAAAAAACTAAAAAAACTAAAAATCCTTTCGAATTAAGAGTCTTTTGAATTAAGAATTAAGATTTTAATAAAATGAAGAATCTGCTTTCAACCGTCATAATTTTCCTACCGCCCTACCTTATAACCGTTCAAATTTCCAACTTCACATCTTAATCTTCAAACCAGTAAGTACTACGCCTTCATCTAGGATGCTTATGGTCAGTTTGTTAGAGTTAGCAGGCATGGAGATACGCTTTATCGCCTTGTTTCTAAGCACATTCATTTTCCACTCCTCGGCGTGGTACTTAGTCTGAAACTCAACATTCTTATCGTGGCCTGTGCCGGTAGAAACCTTAACGGCAAGTCGGTCACCATCAACAGGGAAGGCTGGAAGAGCCTCTAAAACTATTGTTATGCTGTCGTTGTGGATGGCATCCTTAGGGAAAGAGTAAGAGAAGGCGTTGTCTGAAACTTTTTTACCCTTTTCGAGTATGGAGATAAACTTCTCGGTTGGTTCTGGGTATGACAGAAGAGTGTTCACCCTATCGAAAACAGGGAGTTTTCTTGGAGCCATGTCCATCATGCCGTCCCACTTCCTCTTACCATCAAGGACATCATTATATGTTTTCGTTAGGACAGCAATAGAGTCGTAGGCTTCATCCTTTATCTCAGGACATAAGAATTTGAAATTCATTTGTGCAGCTCCTTGAACCTGATATTTTACCATTTGGAAATATGCAGATTGTCTGTCGTCCGCAATCATGTTAGTAATCTTTTCGGCCTCGTCAGAGATTCTCTTATATGCAGCAACGCGAGCCTTTACGTCTTCCGTTGTCCAATCAGGTATAGCCCTATGTTGTGCCCACCACGAACGATTATTTTCATACACCCTCGTATTGCCCATAAATTCAGGTCTGCGCTCTAATGCGAGTCCGTGCCATTCGTTCATCATATTTGCGATGCGTGTGCCGGCCTTTTTGCCGAACTCACGAGCGTAAAATGCCGTCATCATGTCCATGACTTCATTCTCTGTACCTTTGAAACCGCTCCACGCCAGTTCCATCCATTGCTCAATCAGAAACTCTGCAGGTTTGATGTCTCCAACATTCAGAACCCACACCTGTTGTATTCCCTTTTCGTATGCCAGTTTCATCTGCTGGTAGAGAATGTGAGGAGAGAAAGAGCCGAGCCAGAGATAGTCCTGAGGTGCTCCCCAGTAGCTCACATGATAGTATATGCCGTTGCCACCTTTGCGAGCACGTTCCTCAGAGTCCGGGAAATGGCGTATATATCCGTAGTTGTCGTCAGTCCACATTAGCGTAACATCCTCAGGTACTTTGAGTCCCGCTTTATATATGTCGAGTACCTCCTTATAAGGCACAAACAGTTGCTTGCCATCGGCCATGCCAGGCTTCGTCTTTTCAAACATCTCTCGTTGATCGTAAATGACCTGTTGTAGAGCGTTGAGTTTTTCTTCAGCCGTCTTAGCGCCCTGCATGGCACCGTCATGTACTCCGCGCATACCTATGGTGTAGAGAATCTCCTGATCCTTGACTTCATCCAGGCGGTCTTGCCAGAATTTCTTTACAGCCTCTTTATTATCAATATAGTTATAGTCTCCCTTGCCCCTTATGCCCCATTCGGCAGCGGCAGAACAGGCCATAGGTTCACAATGGCTTCCGCCGATATATATACCATATCTTGCGGCAACTTCTCGATTGCCTTCAGTAAGGAAAAACGGTTGAGTACATTCGTGCATAGGTGGCCAATAATAGTTAGCGCGTAGACGTAGCAAGAGTTGGAAAATCTTTTCCGTCGTCTTAGGTCCCACGGCTCCTTTCAGTCGTCCCTGTTTTATGGTCCAGGATTCTGGTTCGCGTTTATTAGCCCAAGGAAGCAGTCCCCAGTCTTCGTCGTTTATGAATATTCCTCGAAATGCAACTGCTGGACTCTCGTTCTTTATGAATCCTTCTTTTAGTTTAAAATCCTTGACAGACCTTATTGTGCAGTCAGCCCACCATTCCCATGGGCTTACTCCCATAAGTCTTGATACCTCCAACAGTCCGTAGGCCATTCCGTGAGCGTCGGCAGCGTCGATATGTAGTTTTCCATGTTCAACAAATATCTTGAAGCCCTCACGAGGTAAGGATTTGTCGTATTTACAAACTATCTGTGCATCTGTAGCATTATCAGCCACTTTGACGGAGCTGCCAAGAACGGCTTTCACGTCTTCTCTAAGCATGTCGAATGCCGTATTAGCGACAGGTGCTTCTGCTTTAGGAGTGAAGATTGTTATGTTTTCTCCACTCTTGATATGAAATGATTGTGCTACATTAGGTAGCCAAACACATACGTTTAGGGCTACTGCTGCTATAAAGCGTAGATTCATAGATAGTTAATTAGTTGAT
>JAILIJ010000075.1 GCA_024695315.1 Bacteroidaceae bacterium | reverse complement strand
CCATATAACTGATTTTAAGATGGCAGATAAATTATGGACTAAAAATGTCCAAATGACCGAAGAGATAGAGAAGTTCACAGTTGGTCGTGACCGCGAAATGGATCTCTATCTTGCAAAATATGATGTTCTCGGTAGCATGGCTCATATCACTATGCTCGAGTCCATTGACCTTCTAACAAAAGACGAACTCAAGATTCTTCTCAAAGAACTCCGTAGCATATACGACCAAGCTAATCGTGGTGAATTTGTCATAGAAGAAGGCGTCGAAGATGTGCACTCACAAGTGGAGCTTATGCTTACTCGAAAATTAGGCGACACAGGTAAGAAAATACATTCTGGTCGTTCCAGAAATGACCAAGTGCTCGTTGACTTGAAACTCTTTATCCGAGAACAACTCAAGGAGATTGAAGGTCTTGTGGAGAATCTTTTCGAAGAGCTTATCCAGCAGTCTGAGCGTTATAAGAATGTTCTCATGCCAGGATATACTCATCTTCAGGTTGCCATGCCTTCAAGTTTCGGTCTTTGGTTCGGAGCCTATGCCGAAAGTCTTGTGGACGACATGCAATATCTCTTGGCAGCTTGGAAAATAACAAATCGTAATCCACTTGGTTCAGCAGCAGGCTATGGTTCAAGTTTTCCACTTAACCGCCAGATGACAACCGACCTTTTAGGTTTCGACTCCATGGACTATAACGTAGTCTATGCACAGATGGGACGTGGCAAGACAGAGCGTAACGTGGCTTACTCTATGGCCAGCATAGCAGGTACTCTGGCAAAACTCGCCTTCGACGCTTGTATGTTTAACTCTCAGAACTTCTCATTTGTGAAACTACCTGCAGACTGTACAACAGGTTCCAGCATTATGCCTCACAAGAAGAATCCTGACGTCTTTGAACTTACTCGTGCAAAGTGCAACAAGTTGCAGTCTCTTCCTGTGACTGTAACCATGATAATGAATAACTTGCCAGTAGGATATTTCCGCGACTTGCAGATTATAAAGGAAGTATTCCTCCCAGCTTTTGATGATCTTAAAGACTGCCTCCAGATGGCAGCCTACATCATCAATAAAATGGAGGTTAAAGAGAATATCTTGGACAATCCTATCTATGACCCAATGTTCTCTGTTGAGGAAGTAAATCGTCTGGCTAAGGAAGGTATGCCTTTCCGCGATGCTTACAAGAAAGTAGGTTTGGATATTGAGGCTGGTAAGTTTACCCCAAACAAGGATATTCATCACACTCATGAGGGCTCAATCGGCAATCTGTGCAACGACAAGATTGAGGCTTTAATGAAGGATGTAGTCAAAGGATTTAAGTTTGACAAGATGGAACAGGCCATAAGCAATCTGCTTGACGTGAAATGATAATTTCAAGACATAAAATTATAAATAAGGTTATAGACAAGGTGGGGCTTCGTTCTCTTCCCTTGTCTGTAGCTTTTTTACTCCTTACAGTTTGTTTATGCTCGTGCGAGGATGCGACAAATACATATTCTACCCGTGAACTTGTAAGATGCAATTATGTCGTATCGAGCTACACAGAATTGTTTGGAAGCCTTGGTAACTACGGACAATTCGCAAGCATTCGTGAGATGGGGTCAGGCAAAGTTCGCATGACACTTGCCGCCACAGGTAAATATACCGACTATACTCCCACAAAAGTTCAACAGTATTTCTACTTTGGTCTTGGCGGACTGATAGTTGGTACAAATTATAATGGGGAGAATCTTGCCTATGACTTATCTTGCCCATATTGCGACCAAACAGCCTACCGCCTATCGCTTTCTGACAATGGGTATGCGAAATGTAACCGTTGTGGAATAACATACGACCTAAACAATTATGGTATAATCACATCCGTTGACAGTACCAAGGCATACGGTAGTGTGCGAGCTCTTTATCGTTACCGCATATCATTTGATGGTACAAACTTAAGTGTTTATAATTGAAAGAATGAATTCATTAAAGGACAAAGCAGCCAAGGGGCTATTCTGGGGAGCACTAAACAATGGTGCCACGCAGCTATTAAATGCTGTTTTTGGTATTGTTATCGCACGAATACTCTCAGAGGAAGACTACGGTCTTATTGGGATGCTAAACATCTTTTGCCTAATATCTGCATCTCTACAAGAAAGTGGTTTCGTCACAGCGCTCACAAATAAAAAGGATGCTAGTCATAGGGATTATAATTCAGCCTTCTGGTTTAATGTTTGTGTAAGTTTTTGCATCTGCATTATACTCTTCTGTTGTGCCCCACTCATTTCAGCCTTTTATAATGAGCCTCTGCTTACTTCACTATCAAGATATTTGTTCTTTGGAATATTTATATCAAGTTTTTCAATAGTTCCAAGAGCCCTACTCTTTCGTCAATTAAAACAAAAAGAAATGGCCATAATGGGACTTACCTCATTACTCATTTCTGGTGCCGTAGGTATAACTATGGCTTGCATGGGAATGGCGTATTGGGGCCTGGCAACTCAGGCCATAACATTCAACTTGTGTGTTTCAATTCTTAGTTGGATATTGTCAGGCTGGAAACCCACATTTGACATTAGCTTCCAACCTATACGCGAAATGTTTGGCTTTTCAAGCAAAATGCTGATTACAAACATTTTTATCCATATCAACAATAATATTTTTTCCATCATATTAGGAAAGTTCTATAATAAATCGGAAGTAGGCTACTATAATCAGGCCAACAAATGGGACCTCATGGGAGCTAACACCATTACAGGTATGGTACAGGGAGTAGCTCAGCCTACCTTCGTTCAGGTTGGTGAAGACAAAGAACGCCTTTGTCGTACTTTCCGCAAAATGCTACGCTTCACCAGTTTCGTGAGTTTTCCGCTCATGTTCGGTCTTGCACTTATAGCGCCAGAATTTATCGTTCTCTTGATAAAAGAAAAATGGTTGCCTTCCGCTCACTTGATGCAAATACTCTGCATTGGAGGCGCCTTTCTTCCTATTGCCACACTATACACAAATCTTATAATCTCTCGTGGCAAATCCAATATCTACATGTGGAATGTGATGGTCCAAAGCATCATCATACTCACTATTGTACTGGGCATAATATCCATTTTCGGCGAAAGCGGATGTCCTTTATCTTTATTTTGCACTCTTGGGTATGGCAGCAAATTACTCAGCTCTATCCTCAGCTACTCCACAATAGATATAATGATTGTATTCTATGTAATAATCATAATTTCTTGGATTGCTGTTTGGCATCATTTTCTTAAAAAAGAGATTGGCATTTCATATTTACATGCTTTTACGGACATAGCGCCATTTGTACTGTTTTCTGCGGCTACAATGGGCGTAACATATTTCATTACCGCTTCTATCACAAATCTAATCCTATTACTAGTTTCCCGAATAGTTCTGGCAGCATTAGTATATATTGGAATATTATACCTACTTGGGGCAAATATACTTAGAGAATGCCTAAACTATATATTAAAGAAAAAATAGCGGAAGGATTAGACCACTACCTATAATAGGTATTTTACAATCAAAAAAGGATTTTTTCATCTTTAGAATCTTAATATATTGCCATCTATTTTTCTTTTATCTATCCAGCTAGTAAATATAAGCAAAACAAGAGGAACGTCTTTATTTGTAATGATAATATAATATCAGCACGAATTTCTAATTAAATATACGTTAGACGAAATTTTGGTTTTTTATGGGGGATTTTTAAAAAAATAGCCTTGTGTATATACTTAAAAACTACAATTATATGAGCATTTTTTAGAAAAAGGGGATTTTTTCCCAAAAAGTTTTTAAATCTTTTTTTTGCAAGAAAGTATCGGTTAAATAGACCATCAAAAAAAACTACATTACGACTTATGTTTTTACTATTTCCATTACCTAAATCATAAATATTAAAAAGTTATAGTAACGAACTAAAAGATTGGATAGATAGATAAAAGAAGGAATTAGAAAGAGTTGTTGCAACTAAATATTATATTTTTTATATCGGAAGCAGATGTTTCACTGCTTTTCATTACCTTTGTAAAATCAGAAAACCTAAAACCAATATTTACAAATGAGAACTATTATAGCTCTATTACTAATTTGCAGTTCATTCAAATCCTTTGCCCAGACTACACCTTGGGATTCATTAGCATATCCAAACAGATGGGTATATGACTTCGTTGTACCTGATAGCGGCACCTTTGCAGAAGCTATCCATGCTGCCAATACCCGAGTTGACAAGGACAAGAGATATCGAATATTTGTAAAATCTAATTATTACCTTATAAAAGGAGATGGGGATACTATAAAGACCGTAGAGAAAGGACAGGACGTTTATTTTCCGAGTCCAATTACTAAACTTACAGCCTCAAACACATCTATAATTGGTGAAAACTGGAAAGATACCAAGATTGTAAATATCCCAGTACATGAGGGTATAAGCATAACTTCAACCCTATTCCTAAAGAATGCGGACAGTACATATATTCAGGACATAGAACTTTGGTGCAATTTCAAAAATGACATCAACGCCTTTGCAAACCGTGCCGTAGCACTAAATGAGAAAAGATGCAAGGGAAATATCCTAAAGAATGTGAGTCTTCTGAGTACCCAAGATACATATTATACAAATGATGATGGAACGACTTATTTGGAGGACTGTAAAATTCATGGTACTGTAGACTTTATTTGCGGCGGCGGAACAGTCTTTTTCAATACGTGTGACATAATTCTTCGTCCAAGGGGTAAAACAGGTAGCCGTGACGTTATTTGCGCCCCTGCCACAAAAGCAGAGCAGAAATACGGATATGTATTCAATTTTTGTGATATAGACGGTTCGCCAGAACAGCAAGACCGCTATAATCTCGGCCGTCCTTGGAAAAATGCCCCACGCGCCGTATTTCTAAATACGAAAATGAAAGTGCGCCCTTCTGCTCAAGGTTGGACTGAGATGCATGGAATGGTTCCGCGACTATTTGCAGAATATAAAAGCGTGGATAATAATGAATCCTCGATAGACCTTTCACTACGTAAAAGGAGCTTCAAAAACAAACAGGGCGAAACGGTAATTGTAGATTACCAAAGCAGTCTTACAGCCGAAGAAGCAAAAGAATATACTGTAGAGAAAGTATTTCCCGACTGGAATCCAAAAGAAGCCTGCAAACAAGTTGCACCACCATATATTTGGATTAAGGGTAGAAAAACAATATCCTGGAATGAGATTCCTGACGCATATTGCTATGCTATCTGTATAAATGGCGATGTAAAAACATTTACTAGACAGGCAAATTACGTAGTACCAGCTGATACAGAAGAAGGGGCTTGCATCTCTATTAGATGCGCCAACTGGCATGGTGGATTAGGCCCAGCATCTAATGAGGTTGTATACCCAAATAGATAAAGTATTATTCAGATATAAAGGGGAAAATACATTACAAAAGGTAACCATATATAAGAGTAAGTTTTTGAGAGTTAAAATAGATTATTAAACAAAAATGGAGTTCCAAATAGAACTCCATTTTTTATTTATTTACGGCCAAAATCAGCAGGAATTTCTCCCCATTTATCCGTAGGCCATTTAATAATCGGATTTGTGTAAGAATTTGTTTTAAGCCATTTTTCCGCCCTCTCAATCATCTGGAAAAGCTGCTCCGTTTTCTCGTTACGCTCAAGAGTAGTTTTACATTTCTTTTTGCGCACCCAAAGCTGAGCATTTACGCTATCTGAATATATTGGCAGATTTAGAAGATTTTTCTGTTTCAGCAAGGCTAATCCATGTACTATGGCAAGAAACTCTCCTATATTATTGGTACCAAATACAGGTCCAAAATGGAAAATCGTCTTACCTGTTCTAAGATACACCCCGCGATACTCCATCTTACCCGGATTGCCACTACAAGCAGCATCCACAGCTATGGCTTCGTTAATGGCCCCGTCTGGTAGTTTCAGCATAGGCTCTTGACTGTCATTCTCGTCTGGGGTAGCATCCGTCTGTTCCTTTTTATTTTCAGGCATAGCCTCCACTTGTTGAGAATCTTTCATACTGTCTTCCTGCTCTTTCCAAGCCTCGTATCCCAGAGCAAAAGCCTGTTCTGCTTCATCTTCTGTCTTAAAAGACTTGTACTTGGCATTCGAGTATCCTTTTACCGCCTCCTGACAGGCCTCCCAACTGGTGTAAACTCCATCCTCCACACCGTCCCAAACGACATAGAACTTCTGCTTTGCCATTATCCTTACATACGTTCAGGCATTTCGATGCCTAGAAGTCCCATACCGAGGCTAACAACCTTAGCTACAGCCTTAGAGAGTACAAGACGGAAAAGTTTCTTATTTTCATCTTCCTCACCAAGGATAGTAAAGTCGTGGTAGAACTGGTTGAACTCCTTAGTAAGCTCATAGCAGTAGTTACATATACCAGAAGGGCTATAGTCTGTTCCGGCCTGACGGACAGCAACAGAAAAGGCATTCAACTTTTGGATAAGCTCTGTCTCCTTAACAGAAATTTCTGTTCCTGTAGGTAGAGTATCTGGCACATTTATGTTTTGCTCAGCAGCCTTACGCAAGATACTCTTGATACGAGCATAAGTGTACTGAATAAATGGTCCTGTATTACCATTGAAGTCGATACTTTCCTCTGGGTTGAAGAGCATGTTCTTACGGGCATCAACCTTAAGTATAAAATACTTGAGCGCACCGAGTCCTACCTTACGAGCCACCTCGCGTGCTTCTTCCTCAGACATTTCAGCCTTCTTGAGTTTATCCGCACTTGCTGTGTAAGCGTCGTTAATCATGGCAGCCATAAGGTCGTCAGCATCAACAACAGTACCTTCACGAGACTTCATCTTACCGTTTGGAAGTTCAACCATTCCGTAAGAGAAGTGAACAAGATCCTTCCCCCACTTAAAGCCAAGCTTATCAAGAAGTATAGAGAGTACCTGGAAGTGGTAGTTCTGCTCATTACCGACAACATAAATCATCTTGTCGATAGGGAAATCCTGGAAACGTAACTTAGCCGTACCAATATCCTGAGTCATATATACAGAAGTACCATCAGAACGGAGAAGAAGTTTCTCATCGAGACCTTCAGCCTCAAGGTTAGCCCAAACAGAATTGTCTGGTCTGCGATAGAAGAATCCCTTTTCAAGACCTTCCATCACTTTCTCTTTACCCTCAAGATATGTTTCTGATTCGTAATATATCTTATCGAAGCTAACGCCCATCATCTTATATGTCTCATCGAATCCAGCGTAAACCCATTCGTTCATCTTACGCCATAGAGCACGTACCTCAGGATCATTATTCTCCCACTTAACGAGCATTTCGTGAGCCTCTTTAATGAGTGGGGCCTCCTGCTTAGCCTTTTCCTTAGCTTCTTCTTCGCCCATGCCTTCAGCAACGTACTTCTTAGAAAGTTCGTCGCACTCAGCCTTATAATGCTTATCAAAAGCTACATAATAGTCACCAATGAGGTGGTCACCCTTCTTGCCAGAAGATTCTGGAGTTTCTCCATTTCCGTACTTGAGCCAAGCAAGCATAGACTTACAAATATGTATGCCACGGTCGTTGACAATATTAGTCTTAACGACCTTATTACCGTTAGCCTCAACGATTCTTGCAAGAGCAGAACCGAGCAAGTTATTACGTACATGTCCCAAGTGAAGTGGCTTATTAGTGTTTGGTGAGCTATACTCAATCATCACTAAAGGAGACTTTTCCGTAACCTCCTTAAATCCAAAACATGGATTCGCATTTATCTCATTGAGAAGAGCAATCCATTGAGCATCACTTATTACAAGGTTGAGGAATCCCTTTACCACGTTGTACTTAGCCACTACCTCAGAAGCATTATCCTGAAGGTATTGTCCGATTTCCTCTCCCACCTGCTCAGGCTTTTTTCTAGCAGCCTTGACGAATGGGAACACAACGACAGTCAGATGGCCTTCAAACTCAGCCTTAGTCTTCTGTAGCTGTACCTGTGAAGCGTCAGCCTCAACGCCGTACAAAGCCTTGACGGCATCCTGTACACCAGCTATGATTTTTTCCTCTATAGTCATATTCTAAGAATTAAGACGTCTCAATTACAAAACCTTAATAAGCTCAACATCGAAGATAAGAGCAGAGAATGGTGGGATAAGTTCGCCAGCACCTCCCTCGCCGTAAGCGAGCATATAAGGGATATAGAAACGATACTTAGCACCTTCTGCCATGAGCTGTACACCCTCGGTCCAACCAGCAATAACCTGCTGAAGTCCGAAGTCAGCTGGCTCATTACGCTTATAAGAAGAGTCGAAAATAGTTCCATTGATAAGACGTCCCTCATAATGGCAACGTACCTTGTCTGTAGCCTTAGGCTTCTTACCTGTTCCTTCTGTAAGAACTTCATACTGGAGTCCGCTTGCAGTAGTAATCACTCCATCCTTCTTTGCATTCTCCTTGAGGAACTTTTCGCCTTCCTCCTTAGCAGCCTTTCCAGCCTCAGCGGCTGCAGCTCTCTGCTCATCCTCGAGCTTTTTGAAGAAATCATTGAGCATAGCCTGTCCCTCAGAATGTGACATCTTGAGTGGTGCATCAGCAAGTACATCCATTATTGACTGTGAGAAATCTTCAATCTTAAGAGCATCCTTAAGTCCCATCTGCTTGAGCTGCTGACCGATTCCAAGGCCAAGAGCATAACTAAGTTTATCCATTATATTCTTTTTCGTTTATGTATTATTTGCTATTAAATAATAAATTAGTGTGCAAAGTTAGAAAAAAATCTTCATTCTCCCTTCTTTATTCTCCATTTTGTCTTAACTTTGCATAAAACTTAACTAAATATGGCAAATTACGTATACGAATTAAAAGATAAAGTACGCGACTACGAATGTGACTTACAAGGCATTGTGAATAATGCAAATTATCAACATTATCTTGAACACGCTCGTCATGAGTTCTTACTTGCAAACAATATTAGTTTTGCAAAACTTCATGACGAAGGTACAGATGCCGTAGTAGCACGTTTGACTATGCAATTCAAGGTTCCCCTCAAAAGCGGAGATGAATATGTAACTAGAATCCGTCTCAAGAAAGATGGACTAAAATATGTCTTTTTACAAGACATCTACCGCCTTCCTGACGAGAAGCTCTGCATACGTGCACAAGTCGATAGCGTATGTTTGGTTCAAGGCCGTCTTTCTGAGTGCGAAGAACTAAACGAGAAATTCGCGCCTTTCTTAGAAGCACAATAAACCATGCAAGAAACAATCTATACCATAGCACTCTCACTACTCAAAAACATCGGCATCCCAACGACCAGAGTCTTATATGACAAAATGGGGTCAGCAACGGCAGTTTTTGAACATAGGAAAAATATTTGCGACGCTATTCCCGATGCGTCGCAAAAACTCGTTGACGCCCTTAGCGACGTGAGTTTTGAACTCAAAAGAGCAGAAGAAGAAATGGAATTCATTACGAAAAAGAATATCCAAGCCATCTGCTTCAACGACTCGGCTTATCCTCAAAGACTAAAGGAGTGTGATGACGCCCCATTAGTTCTTTATTACTATGGTAAGGGAGATCTTAACAGCAAGAAAATCATCAGCATGGTAGGCACTAGAAGGTGTACGGAATACGGCAAGGACCTGTGTAAGAACTTTGTAAAAGATCTTCACGATTGTTTTCCAGACGCCCTTATCGTTAGTGGATTGGCTTACGGAATAGACATTCATTCTCATAGGGCTGCATTAGCCAATGACATGGGAACCGTGGGGGTATTGGCACATGGCCTTGAGAAAATCTATCCTCATGCCCATCGTTCCACAGCTATAGAAATGACAGAACGCGGAGGACTTCTAACAGAATATATATCCAACACAATTATAGATAAAGGCAATTTCGTTCGCCGCAACCGTATAGTAGCCGGCATGTGCGACGCATGCGTCGTTGTAGAAAGTGCCGAAAAAGGTGGGTCACTCATAACTGCCGAACTCGCCAACGACTATAATCGCGACGTGTTTGCTTTTCCAGGACGTATTTTCGACGAACATAGTAAAGGCTGCAACAAACTAATTAGGGAGAATAAGGCCGCTCTTATTGAAAGCGCTCAAGACCTAGTGAACATAATGGGATGGGAAGTCAAAGAAAAGAAGAAAGTAGCCACTCAACTTGAACTATTTGAGGATACTACAGGATGTGAAAGCACCCCACTATCCAACGAAGAACAAATTATCGTCGATTGTCTAAAAAGCGAAGACTACAAATACGTAAATAGTATAGTTTCCGAAACTGGACTACCATACAATATTGTTAGTTCCACAATTTTTGATTTGGAATCAAAAGGGATTATAGAAACCGTGGGCGGAAATAGAATCAAACTACAAAAGTAGATTTTAGATAGGCCATCAAACTTATTTTTTGAAAAAGAAAAAAGACGGTTACAATTTATTACTTATCATAAATAAAAAACACCCGTAAAAAACTTGTAACCAATTTGGCGTAATTTCTTACCCCACCTCCTTCGACAACCCTTCGTATTACCTTCGTAAATCGTTCGTAACTCACTCGATTTTTATAGATGATAAACATCATTTTCATTCCTCGAAAATTTTCATCTCATCCCCCATAAAAACAGGTAATATACGAGCAATCGTCAGATGTATTACAAATATAATAGCCAACCATAAAAATTGCAAATTCCACATAGCAAATGCCTTATTATTTAAGTTTATTTAACGCAATATAAACGCCATTATACCATTTTTCGCAAAAAATCACAAGTAACAATTTAAAACTAGTATTACAAAAAATACCCATAAAATTATAAAAATAAAGTATAAAAGGGCAACTTATTAGAATAGACACACAGTCAATAAAATGGCCTTTAAAAACACATTTAATCTTTTTTAGCATTTATTTTTTCATATTTATCCATATTCTAAAAAATAAAAGTGTAACTTTGCATCGTTTTGTACTAAAAACGTGATTAACTTAAACGAAATAAACCAAATGAGAAAAATTATGATGTTGGCAGCTGTAGCAGTAACTGCCATGACATTCACAGGCTGCAACAAAAGTGTAAAAGCAGACCTTAAAGAAGATGTAGATTCATTGGTATATCACCTTGGTATCGCTCAGGCTCAAGGCCTCAAGCAGTATATGACAATGCAGCTTGGAGTTGATACAGCATATATTGATGAGTTCATCAAGGGTATGAAAGAAGGTGCCATCAACGAGGCTGACCCAAGAAAGGACGCATATATGAAGGGACTTGAGATTGGTAAGCAGGTTCAGCAGATGGCTAATGGCCTCTCTAACGAGATTTACGCTGGCGACTCAACAAAGTCAGTAAACGTAAATAACCTTCTCGCTGGTATGATTGAAGGTCTCAATGGTACAGCTAATATTTCTACAGACTCAGCTATGATGCTCTTCCAGCAGAAGCTCGAGCCAATTAAGGAGGCTAACTTGGTTAAGCAATTCGGCGACAACAAAGCTGCAGGTGAGAAGTACCTCGCAGAGAACCAGAAGAAGGAAGGCGTTAAGGTACTTCCAAACGGAGTTCAGTACAAAGTCCTCGTAGAGGGTGACGGAGCAACTCCAACAGACACTTCTATTGTTAAGGTAAACTATGAAGGTAAGCTCATCGATGGTACAGTATTCGATTCTTCTAATAAGCGCGAAGAACCATTCGAGGTTAATATGAGAATGCCACGAGTAATTCCAGGATGGGTTGAGGTTCTCAGAATTATGCCAGCAGGATCTAAGTGGGAAGTTACTATCCCTTACGATCAGGCATACGGAACTCAGAACATGGGTAAGATTAAGCCTTTCTCAACTCTTATCTTCACTATCGAGACTCTTAAATAATTAAGGTATAAAACGAAAATTTACAGAATCCGAAATCCAAATGTTTTTTGGATTTCGGATTTGTAAGTTAAAATAGCAACAATATCTATCATGAAAAAAATTTTATTTTTCTCACTTATTGCTCTTTCATCTCTTGCAGCAAATGCACAGATGTCAGTAAAGGACAGCATTGCTGCAGCAAAAGCCGCAGCAAAAGCCGCTAAAGCACAAAAAGCACAGGAACTAAAGGAGTTCAAGGCAAAACAGGCAGCAGATCTCAAAGCATTTATCGAAGCTCAGAAAGCTGGTAAGCCAACAAACGGAATAAGTTTGGGAACCCCAGCGCTCAATAATGCAGACGACTCCATAGCATACATCTTTGGTGTTGCACAGTCAAGAGGACTCAAGCAATACGTTACCGGTCAGCTAAATGTAGACACAACACACATAAACAAATTTGTCGAAGGAGTTCTATATCGTACATCTGTAGATCCTAATGACAAAGAGAATCACGCATACGCTGCAGGTTATAGCCTTGGTGGTCAAGTAGAAATGATGACTAACAACCTATCAAAAGAATGGTTCGCAGCTACACCTGAGAAAAAAATCGACATCAAAATCGTAGCTACAGCACTTATGCAGGGACTTCTTGGCCAGAACTCTATCTCAGCTGATGAAGCTGGAAGGGAACTCCAGGAAAAGGGAAAAAAGCGCCAGGAAGAAAACATGGAGGCTATGTACGGAGATAACCGTAGGGCCGGAGAGAAATTCCTTGAGGAGAACAAAAAGAAGGAAGGCGTGGTAACTCTTCCAAGCGGACTCCAATACAAGGTTCTTTTAGAAGGTGACAAGAACTCAGAAAAAGCAAAGCGCGCAGACAAAGTGAAAGTTAATTACGAAGGACGTCTTATCGACGGTACAGTATTTGACTCTTCATACAAGCGCAAGGAACCAGCAATATTCCAGGCAAACCAGGTTATAAAGGGATGGACAGAAGCACTTATGCTTATGCCTGTAGGAAGTAGATGGGAACTCTACATACCTTACCAGTTGGCATACGGAGATCGCGAACAAGGTAAGGACATCAAGCCTTACTCAGCACTTGTCTTCACAGTTGAACTTCTTGAAAATGTGACAGCAAATGAAGTGGCTGCAAAAAGAAACGAAGGCTCAAATAAGGATAATGCAAAATCTAAAAA
The DNA here is from genome assembly GCA_024695315.1 of Bacteroidaceae bacterium. Classification (GTDB taxonomy): domain Bacteria; phylum Bacteroidota; class Bacteroidia; order Bacteroidales; family Bacteroidaceae; genus Minthosoma. Next base: position 22,483 of record JAILIJ010000075.1, on the reverse strand, counting down.
GAAATAATGTAAACCACACTTTACAATACATATAAAAAGGATAGGCAGAAGCCTATCCTTTTTTTGATTATAATTATCCTTTTCCTCAAAAAAATACAAATTATTATTTTTTTTCGACTTTTTGGTTTGTTATTTGAAAAGAAATAGCTATTTTTGTTTACAAAATGACAATCTAACAATACAGAAATGGAAAAAATTGATAAACTCGATAAGCAGATAATGGAAATTATTTCCTGCAATGCACGTATTCCTTTCAAGGACGTCGCAGCTGTTTGTGGTGTATCTCGTGCAGCTATCCATCAGCGCGTGCAGAGACTTATCGATATGAATGTAATTGTAGGTTCTGGATATCATGTTAATCCTAAGAGCCTCGGATACAAAACATGTACTTATGTGGGTATAAAACTCGAAAAGGGTTCTATGTATGCTCAAGTTGTTGAAGAACTAAAGAAGATTCCTGAAATCGTTGAGTGCCACTACACTACGGGCCCTTACTCTATGCTCGTTAAGCTTTATGCTCGCGACAATGAACAACTTATGGATCTTCTAAACAGAAAAATTCAAGGCATTCATGGTGTCGACTCTACTGAAACGTTAATATCTCTCGATCAGAGTATTAAAAAGCAAGTACCTATCAACGTTATTGAACAAGAGGAAAATGTTTCTCCTAAGGCTAAGACTGAGGTCGTACTTGACGACGAAATAGACTAATTTCATATAAATATAATAAAAGAACCTATCTTTCTATTAGATAGGTTCTTTTCATTTATTAAGTCAAACTTCGTAAGTAGTAAAATTGTACTATAAAAGATTGTTTATTTTTCTGTAGTCGAAATTGTTATTCTTCAAGAAAAAAGCATGAGTACTCGTACCCTCAAAGAACATATTTCTCTATTATACGACCCATATAATATTGTCTTTCTTTTAGTGTAGCATTATAAAGATTTGGAGCCTTAACATTTCCATGTATTGGTGCACTACCAGTCTCAATATAAGCAGAATCCCAAAGTCCACTATCAATAAAAGACTGGAGAAGTTTAGCCCCCCCCTCAACAAGTAAAGTCTGAACTCCATCTTCGTATAATGTATGAAGAAAATCGTTCACATCTCCCCCAAGAATCTTTCCGCCACGTGATTCTATTTCTATACATTCCTTATCGGTAAAATGATTACCTGCAACATATATCTTAGGATTCTTACCTACCCATGAACGAACATCAAGTCCAGGATTATCAATAGTCCAGGTACTATGCCCAACGAGAATTGCTTGATGCTCAGCGCGACGTTTATGGCAAACCATCTGTGTATAAGGGGTGGAAATATGTCCATCAATAAATCCATCGGCACTCTGTGCCCACTTCAAGGTAATGAGCGGTCTTTGTTTACCATGGAAAGTCATAAAACGTGTATTAAGAGCCTTACACTCTTCCTCGAGCACCCCAACAGTCACTTCCATTCCAGCGTCACGAAGACGTTTTATTCCCCTACCCTGCACCTTAGCAAAAGGATCCATACAGCCTACAACACATCTCTTGAATCCTTTAGAAACGAGCAATTCTGCACAAGGTGGTGTCTTACCATAATGACTACATGGTTCAAGACTCACATATATAGTTGAGTCCTTCAATAAGTGCTCATTTTCAGGCAAAACAGAAGCACAAGCATTAACCTCCGCATGTCCTTCGCCACATCTGACATGATAGCCCTCACCAATAATCGTATCATTATATACAATAACAGCCCCTACCATTGGATTTGGCTGGGAATTCATCCAGCCATTTTTAGCCAACTGAATACATCGACTAATATATTTTTCGTCATTTGTCATTTGCAATTTCCGGTATTTTTATGACAAAATTAAGAGATATTTTCGGCAAAACCATAAAAAACAATTTATAATTGTGAATATTATAAAAAAAAGATATATTTTTGCAAACTATTTTGATTCAACATTTTACTTTTATTCAATATCCGGACTGGATTATAAACAAAAAAAATAGGTATAACAAAAATGAGAGTATTATCTACGTTAATTGCTGCGCTCTTCCTTTCAACAACAGCTGTTCAGGCTCAGGAGGATGACACAAACATGTTTAATCACATGGCTTTAGGTATAACAGCAGGTACACCTGGTGTAGGTCTTGAACTTGGCATGCCAATAGGTAATTATGTACAAGTAAGAGCCGGAGCTACTTACATGCCTCCTGTATCTTTGACAACTACTCTTAAATACAATAAAGAAAGCGTTGACCCTCTTCATAACAACGAGACAGATATCAAAGGAACAGCAAACTTCTTTAATGCTAAAATCCTCTTTGATTTCTATTTCTCTCAGGAGTTACCTCTTCACCTGACTTTAGGTGCTTATATCAATGGAGGTAAGACTTTCGATTTGGAAAATGTTGGTAATGAAGACATGCTCAAACAAGTATGGCTCCATAATGTAAGTGCAAATAGCAACCCATATAGCAGTAGAGCAGATGAACTTTGGGGTCCTCAGCTCGGAAACTATGTTCTTCTTCCAAATGTTGACGGAAAAATTGACGGATGGATTGAGACAAGCAAACTCAAGCCATACGTAGGTCTCGGATGGGGAAAAGCAGTATCTGACAAGAGTTTCGACTGGATGGTTGAAGCTGGAGTAATGTTTTGGGGACAGCCTAAGGTGTACACTACACCAACCATCTATGATGAAGATGGCAACAATACAGAATATTCTTACGAACTTCCAAAGCAGGATACAAGTGGTAGCAATGGTGGACTCCTAAAAACGTTCACTAATATACAGATTTATCCTGTAATCAATTTCCGTATAGGATTCAACATGTTCTAAACACAATAGTATTTTGACAGACAACAAATAAAAACACAAAAATTGTATTGTTAAATGTCAGACGGAAATTTCAATAGACAGTTATTGCCAAAAACAGAATTGTCATCAGGACTTAGAGCCGGAAAGGCACAGATGAGAGCAAAGGCAGAACAAGCTTTCGCAACAATTTTGGACGAGGATTTTTCTACAATAACTGACGAGCAGAGAAAACAATTGACAGATAAGTTTACAAGTATGCTGAGGAAATAACACTTTCCTCAGCATATTTTATTATATTTTGTTTTGATATTAGAACAAAAAAAACTACATTTGCAAAATTCCTATGGAGGGTATACTCCATACCCTACATTAAGGATAACAAATATTAAAATTCAAAAATAATTTTATAACTTTAAATTCAATCATTTTATGTGGTTATGTAACTCTTCAATCGGAAGGAAAGTTGTGATGTCGGTAACTGGTCTGGCACTCATTCTCTTCCTTACATTTCATGCATGCATGAATGTTGTAGCGATTTTCAGCGCAGAGGCGTACAACCAGATTTGTAAACTCCTTGGTTCAAACTGGTATGCACTTGTTGCAACTGCTGGTCTTGCAGCACTTATGGCAATTCACATTGTGTTTGCACTCATTCTTACACATCAGAATGCTAAGGCTCGTGGTAACAACAAGTATGCTATCACTTCAAAACCAGAGAAGGTTGAGTGGGCAAGCCAAAACATGTTTGCTCTCGGAATCATCATCTGCTTGGGACTTATCCTACACCTACACCATTTCTGGGAGAACATGATGCTTGCTGAGCTTATCGGTGCTCACAAGGCTATCGCTCCAACAGACGGCTTTGGATGGATTGCTTTCACTTTCGGTAGCGGCACAACTGCTTCTTACATCTACACAGTTCTCTACCTCATTTGGATTGTAGCAATCTGGTTCCACCTTGCTCACGGTATGTGGTCTTCAATGCAGACACTTGGCGTATCTGGTCACATCTGGTTCAACCGCTGGAAGTGCATCGGTCAGATTTGGGCTACACTAATTATGGGTGCTTTCGCTCTCGTGGTAATTCTTTTCTGCCTCTGTCCAGATAGCCTGGGTAAGTTAGACGGCAACGTTCTACCATTCATTATGTAAAATCTTTTATTTCTAGATTATTATGGCAATCAATATAGACAATACAGTCAAAATAGATTCTAAGATTCCTGAGGGACCTGTAGCAGAGAAGTGGTCTAACTATAAGGCACACCAACGTTTGGTAAACCCAAAGAACAAGCTCAAACTTGACGTTATCGTTGTTGGTACAGGTCTTGCTGGAGCATCTGCAGCAGCATCTCTCGGCGAGATGGGCTTCAATGTCCTCAACTTCTGTATTCAAGACTCTCCACGTCGTGCTCACTCTATCGCAGCACAGGGTGGTATCAATGCAGCAAAGAATTATCAGAATGACGGTGACTCTGTATATCGTCTTTTCTATGATACAGTAAAGGGTGGTGACTACCGTGCTCGTGAAGCAAACGTTTACCGCCTCGCAGAGGTTTCAAACTCAATCATCGACCAGTGTGTTGCTCAGGGGGTTCCTTTCGCTCGTGAATATGGTGGTACACTCGCTAACCGTTCATTCGGTGGTGCTCAGGTTTCACGTACTTTCTACGCTAAGGGACAGACAGGTCAGCAGCTCCTTCTCGGTGCTTACTCTGCACTCTCTTGTCAGGTAAATGCTGGTAAGGTAAAGCTTTACACACGTTATGAGATGCTCGACGTTGTAATCATCAACGGTCGTGCTCGCGGTATCATCGCAAAGAACCTCGTAACTGGTAAACTCGAGCGTTTCTCAGCTAACGCAGTAGTTATCGCTACTGGTGGTTACGGAAACACTTACTTCCTCTCTACAAACGCTATGGGATGTAACGTAACAGCAGCAATGTCTTGCTACCGTAAGGGTGCTTACTTCGCTAACCCATGTTACGTACAGATTCACCCAACATGTATCCCTGTACACGGTGACAAGCAGTCTAAGCTTACTCTTATGTCTGAGTCACTCCGTAACGACGGACGTATCTGGGTACCAAAGAAACTTGAGGATGCTAAGGCTCTTCAGGCAGGTACTAAGCAGGGATTTGAGATTCCAGAAGAGGATCGTGACTACTACTTGGAGCGCCGCTACCCTGCATTCGGTAACCTCGTACCACGTGACGTAGCATCTCGTGCTGCTAAGGAGCGTTGCGACAAGGGATTCGGTGTAAACAATACAGGTCTCGCAGTATTCCTTGACTTCTCTGAGTCAATCCAGCGCCTCGGACTCGATGTTGTTCTCCAGCGTTATGGTAACCTCTTCGATATGTATGAGGAAATCACAGACGTAAACCCAGGTGAGAAGCGTAAGACTGTCAATGGTGTAGACTACTACAACCCAATGATGATCTTCCCAGCTATCCACTACACAATGGGTGGTATCTGGGTAGACTACGAACTCCAGACTGCTATCCCAGGTCTCTTTGCAATCGGTGAATGTAACTTCTCTGACCACGGTGCTAACCGTCTTGGTGCATCAGCTCTTATGCAGGGTCTTGCAGATGGTTACTTCGTACTTCCATACACAATCCAGAATTATCTTGCTGACCAGTCTATCTGGCCACGTATCTCTACTGACGCTCCAGAGTTCAAGGAGGTTGAGGATGCAACAGAAGCTCGTATCCAGAAACTTATGAACATCAAGGGTAAGCGTTCAGTTGACTCTATCCACAAGGAACTCGGACACATCTGCTGGGAATACATCGGAATGGGTCGTACTAAGGAGGGTCTTGAAACAGGTATCGAAAAGATCAAGGAACTCCGTAAGGCATTCGACACAGATCTCTTCATCCCAGGTTCACGTGATGGTCTTAATGTAGAGCTCGACAAGGCAATCCACCTCGACGACTTCATCACTATGGGTTCACTCATCGCTTACGACGCCCTCTCTCGTGAGGAGTCTTGCGGTGGACACTTCCGCGAGGAGCACCAGACTGAGGAAGGTGAAGCTAAGCGTGACGACGAGAACTTCTTCTATGTAGGCTGCTGGAGATACGAAGGAAACGACGCTACCCCTCCAACACTCATTAAGGAGCCACTCAACTATGAGGCAATTAAGGTACAAACTCGTAACTACAAGAACTAATTATGGCAGAGAAGGTTTTAACATCATTCACAGTAAAATATTGGAAGCAGAATGGCCCAAAGGATGCTGGCCATTTTGAGGAGAAGGTAATGAAGGATATCCCAGGTGATACTTCATTCCTCGAAATGCTCGATATTCTTAACGAGCAACTTATCGAAGAAGGCAAGGAGCCTTTCGTTTTCGATCATGACTGCCGCGAGGGTATTTGCGGTATGTGTTCACTCTACATTAATGGTACTCCACATGGTAAGACTGAACGCGGAGCAACAACTTGTCAGCTCTATATGCGTAAGTTCAATGATGGTGACGTTATTACTGTAGAGCCATGGCGTTCTGCTGGTTTCCCAGTAATCAAGGACTGTATGGTTGACCGTACAGCTTTCGATAAGATTATGCAGGCTGGTGGCTACACTACTGTACGTACAGGTGCTCCACAGGATGCAAACGCAATCCTCATCCCTAAGCCAGATGCTGACGAGGCTATGGACTGCGCAAGCTGTATCGGTTGTGGTGCTTGTGTTGCCGCTTGTAAGAACGGTTCTGCTATGCTCTTCGTTTCATCTAAAGTATCTCAGCTCGCTCTCCTTCCACAGGGACGTGTAGAGGCTGCTAAGCGTGCTAAGTCAATGGTAGCTAAGATGGACGAACTTGGTTTCGGTAACTGTACAAACACACGTGCTTGTGAAGCTGTTTGTCCAAAGTGCGAGACTATCGCTAATATCGCTCGTCTCAACCGCGAGTTCATTAAAGCTAAACTTGCTGACTAATATAGTCACAATATAAATGAAAGAGCCTGTTGTATCACCAACAGGCTCTTTTTATATAAATAATCGAATTTCAAAATTAATAAATGATATGCAAAAAGGCCAATACTACATCTGACCAGACTCTATAAGCATAATACAGCGCTCTGTCAACCTATCATCACATTCAGGATCATACTCTTTCTTTAGGCTTGCCCCAAACAAACTAGCAAAAGCATTATAGAAACCAGCCTTAAATCCACCCATATATGTTTTTATAAGCTCATAACTCGTCTGATCACATTGGCGGTCTACAAGTTTAATTAACAATTTACCTTGAGAAAAGGTCAGTTTCTTGAGGCGAGGAGTATATTGCTTTTTCAAATCTTTCTCCGCCTGTTTCATATATTCATCTTTTTCCTTCTTAGTTGGCAAAGAGTCTAAGTGGGCTATTGTCTTATCAAGGGTTTGCTTTATCTCACAAGCAATAGGATAGACTTTCTTTATATTATTGGCCATCCTATAATATTTCTTTGCTTGACGGTGATTCTTAAATACTAATTTAGGAAAAACATAAAAGTCCGAATATAGGAAACTAGGAATCATTTCTCCATCGACTTCTACCATTCCAGTAAAATAATATGCGTGTGAAAATATAGGCGCACCTGTCATGGCCACATCAAATTCTCGAGTGGCTTCTATTTGCTGTCCTCTTACTGGTAATATAAACATTAAAAGTAGGAAGCAAAGTGAGATATGGACACAAATGCGTTTCATATAATAAATTGCTTACAAAAATAAGAAGAAAAATAATAACACTATTAATTTTAACTTTTTATATACTTATTTTTTAAACTTTTTAAGTAATAACAATTCATTTATTGACTTTGTTTTGCTATCTTTGCCTAAATTAAGTAAGTAGTAAGGCAAAATTTACAATTAAGACAAAATGGCAAAAAAAGAAGAATTAACACCTATGATGAAGCAGTTCTATGATTTGAAAGCAAAGCATCCTGATGCTCTGCTACTGTTTCGTTGTGGTGACTTCTATGAAACATATAATGAGGATGCAAGTGTAGCAGCTGAAATTTTAGGTATAACTTTAACAAAAAGAAGTAGTGTAGCAGGAACAAATGCCAGTGGTACAGCCATGGCAGGTTTTCCACATCACGCACTAGACACATACCTTCCAAAACTTATCAGAGCAGGAAAGAGAGTTGCAATATGTGACCAACTCGAAGATCCTAAATTAACAAAGAAACTCGTAAAACGAGGAATAACAGAACTTGTCACTCCAGGTGTTGCTCTTGACGATACCGTACTAAACTACAAAGAAAATAACTTCCTTGCGTCAGTACATTTCGGCAAGGCTGCATGTGGCGTAGCTTTCTTAGATATTTCTACAGGTGAATTCCTTACAGCTGAAGGTACTACTGATTACGTAGACAAACTTCTTTCAAATTTCTCTCCAAAAGAAGTTCTTTTTGAAAGAGGAAAAAAACTAATGTTTGAAGGCAATTTTGGCAATAAGTTTTTTACCTTCGAAATGGATGATTGGGTTTATACTGATGAATCAGCAAGGACAAAACTTCTTGGACATTTTGGAGTTAAAAATCTCAAAGGATTTGGCATTGAACATTTGAAGGACGGAATAATTGCATCCGGTGCAATACTTTATTACCTGGAACAAACGCTTCATAACAACATAAGCCATATACGCAACATTTCCCAGATTGAAGAAAATAAATATGTCCGTCTTGACAGATTTACTATTCGTAGTCTGGAACTTATAGATTCTATGAATGAGGGAGGCAAAAGTCTACTTAGCGTCATAGATAAAACTGTAAGCCCTATGGGAGGACGAATGCTGAGAAAATGGGTCGTTTTCCCGCTAAAGAACGTAAGTCAAATTCAAAAAAGACAAGACGTAGTAGAATATTTTTTCAAAGAGCCTGACTTTAGAGATTCTATTGAAGAGCTTATGGCTCAAATAGGTGATCTTGAACGTATAGGATCCAAAATAGCCGTAGGACGTGCTAATCCAAGAGAAATTGCACAACTCAAAAACGCCCTTAATGCCATTGAACCAATCAAGAAGCTTTGCCTTGATGCCGACAGCGAAAGTATACGACTTATCGGAGAGAAACTTGACGCATGTACAGAACTCAGAGACAAGATAGAAAATGAACTTGTGGCAAGTCCTCCAATACAAGTAGGTAAAGCACAAGTCATCAAAGAAGGATATAATGCCGAACTTGATGAACTGAGACAAATAGCATTTAGCGGAAAAGATTATCTGTTGAAAATTCAACAAAGAGAAATTGAAGCCACAGGTATACAAAGTCTTAAGATTGGATTCAATAATGTCTTTGGCTACTATATTGAAGTTCGTAATACATACAAGGATCTTGTGCCACAAGAATGGATTAGAAAACAGACCCTTGTGCAGGCTGAAAGATACATTACCCAAGAGTTAAAAGAGTATGAAGAAAAGATAATGGGGGCAGAAGAGAAAATCGAAGTCCTGGAATCTACTCTTTTCAACGAACTCGTAAACAAGGCAACTGAGTATATACCACAGATACAAACAGACTCTACTCTCATAGCACAGGTAGATTGCCTATTATCGTTTGCTATGGCAGCTAAGGAATATAAATATATTCGCCCTGTAGTCGACGATAGTCTAGTAATAGACATAAAACAAGGACGACACCCTGTTATCGAAAGACAAATGCCTATAGGTGAACAGTATGTGCCTAATGATATCTTTTTGGACTCAGAAAAACAACAAGTAATAATTCTTACAGGTCCAAACATGGCTGGTAAATCCGCTTTATTACGTCAAACAGCCCTAATAACACTATTAGCACAAATAGGTGCTTTCGTTCCTGCCGATAGCGCACATATTGGACTTGCAGACAAGATTTTTACACGCGTTGGAGCAAGTGACAACATCTCCGCAGGCGAATCTACATTTATGGTTGAGATGAACGAAGCTGCCAGCATATTAAATAATATTTCTGAGCGTTCACTCGTCCTATTTGACGAGCTTGGACGAGGCACATCTACATACGATGGTATATCCATAGCATGGTCTATCGTAGAATATATTCACGAGAACCCAAAAGCTCATGCACGTACCCTATTCGCCACTCATTACCACGAACTCAACGAAATGGAAAAATCTCTGCCAAGAGTTAAAAACTATAATGTTTCCGTAAAGGAGGTTGACGGCAAAGTTATCTTCATGCGAAAACTTGTTGCTGGGGGTAGCGAGCATTCTTTTGGTATTCATGTAGCAAAAATTGCTGGCATGAATAACACAATCGTAAAACGTGCCGAACAAGTACTTAAAGATTTGGAAAGAAATAACTCAGGCGAGGGAGTTTCAAAACCAAAAACGGAAAATATACAAGCTCCTTCTAATGCTCAGCTTAGTTTCTTCCAACTGGATGATCCTGTACTCTGCCAGGTTAGAGACGAAATTCTAAATATTGATGTAAACACTCTTACACCACTCGAAGCCCTAAACAAGCTAAACGAGATAAAGAAAATCGTCAAAGGATAGTTCCACAACAAGTCCTACCGCTCAGAACACGCAACTCGCATAATATATAAACCTAAAAATAATTACACTATGGGAAAAGCAAATAATGTACAAAATGAGAATGTGATGCAATCCATCACAAATGCTCTCGGTAGTTTTCTTAAAGTGTTCACCGGTGATAACAACTTTCTGTTGGGAAAACTTAAACAAGACGAGATTTCCGTCAATGACAAACACTATCAAGTTCTCGGAAAGATGCTTGTTAGTGGTAGAATCTATGAGTGTTTTCGACTCACACTTGAAGACGATGCAGAGAATGATACAGAACTGGTTTTGAGACGAGTTACCAAAAATTTTGATAAAATACATCCAGAATGTATAAACATGCTCGAACGCGAATTCGAATTGCATAAAGTTATGAATTTGGGACAATGTCCAGGACTTGTTGATATCTACGACTATATTCCTGAGGAAAAAGTCGTAATAAGCAAACTTATTCCAGGAATGTCATTAAACGGTTTCGTGGAACAATTCCCTGAATATTTCTTCAAACGTAGGACAACTATCAAATTCTTAAAGGAATTGATTAAAACAGTAGGATTCCTTCATAATAAGGGACTATGCAGTTTTAATATAAATCCAGAAAACATTCTAATTAAGATGAATGCCGACCACGATATGGTCCTACTCAATATTGGACTTGCCGCAGCACATCATGATAACGTTAAATTCAAGCCTTTCCTTAGTACGAATTTTCCACCAGAAATGCAAAAGGGAATGCCGCTCGATGAACAAACCGACATATATGAAATAGGACAAATCATAAAGTTTATCATAAATGTAAGAAAGAAAGATCCTACACGTGCTAGCAATCACCTGAAAATGATTGCCATGAAATGTACTAAGAGGCATCATGAGGAAAGATACAAGAATGTAAAAGAAATTCTTAAAGATATAGAAGTGTGGGAACATAAGTACGACAATTTCTTTGATGGAGTGTAAATACAGTCATCTGCTTACATTTCATAAATGGTTTTCTCGTAAAATAATATTTGGTTGTGGAATTAGTTCAAAATTATAGACTATTTCACAACCAATATAATTTACAAAATTGGATATAAGTTTTACGAACGAGTTACGAAGGACAAACGAAGGACAAACGAAGGAGAAAAAAACTAAATTTTGACCCGATTTTTTAGGTTGACTAGTAATATGACATTTAACGTCCATTTAACAAGCATTAAATGATTTTTAAAAGTAAGGTGGACACTTTTTTGCATGTAATGATTATAATGTGTACTTATTTGATAGTTTTAATTCCATGATATATGTATATTTACATTTTTCATCAAATAAATACTATTTATATAAATGAAAAGTCGTAACTTTGCAAAGAAATAGGTATTTATATTTATTAAGAAAAATAAAAATTTGAAAACATTTGAAGAATTGGGTGTTTCTGGTGAAATACTCAAAGCAATTACGGAGATGGGCTACGAAAATCCAATGCCCGTGCAAGAGGAAGTGATTCCTTACCTCCTTGGAAATAATAATGACGTTGTCGCTTTAGCTCAGACAGGAACAGGCAAAACCGCTGCTTATGGCTTGCCAGTACTACAAAAAGTAAATACAGAGAGCAACGAAGTACAGGCTCTCATCCTATCACCTACACGCGAATTATGCCTTCAGATAGCAGACGATTTGAAGGAATATTCAAAATATATAGATGGACTTCATGTACTTGCAGTATATGGAGGAGCAAGCATTGAACCACAAATTCGTCAACTAAAACGTGGTGTTCAAGTTATTGTAGCTACACCAGGTCGACTTGTAGACCTCATGGAACGTGGTGTTGCAAAACTTCAGAACGTCCAGAATGTTGTTCTTGACGAAGCTGACGAAATGCTAAACATGGGATTTACAGACAGTATTGACGCAATATTTGAGGGCGTACCTACTGATCGCAACACACTACTATTCTCTGCAACAATGAGTAAAGAAATCGAACGCATCAGTAAGAAATATCTCCACGATGCAAAAGAAATTGTTGTAGGAAGTAGAAACGAAGGAGCAGAAAAAGTAAACCATATATACTATCTTGTTCATGCTAAGGATAAATATAATGCACTCAAACGCATTGCTGACTATTATCCTGAAATCTATGCTATTATATTCTGTCGTACTCGTATGGAGACACAAGAAATAGCAGACAAATTGATTCAAGACGGCTATAACGCCGAATCTCTACATGGCGAACTTTCGCAGGCACAACGCGACTTGACAATGCAAAAATTCCGTCAGCACAGAGTGCAGTTACTTGTCGCTACAGATGTCGCAGCACGAGGACTTGACGTAGATAACCTAACTCATGTCATCAACTACGGACTACCTGATGATATTGAAAGTTACACACACCGAAGCGGACGTACAGGACGCGCAGGAAAAGCAGGTACAAGTATCTGTATTATCCACGTACGTGAAAAGTCAAAAGTGCGCGCAATTGAGCAACAGATTCAGAAGAAATTCATCCCAGGTATTCTACCTACAGGACAAGAAATATGCGCAAAACAACTTTACAAAGTTATTGATGATATAGAAAAGGTAGAAATTAACGAAGAGGAAATAGCGCCTTTCCTTTCTGAAGTCTATCGAAAGTTCGACCTAATGGAAAAGGAAGACATCATCAAGCGTATGGTGTCAATGGAATTCAATAGATTCCTTGATTATTATAAAAATGCACCAGAAATAGAAGTTCCATCCGACAGAGGAAATAAGAAAGGCGATGATGGAAAGCGCGGAAAGCGCGGCGAAAGAGGACCTCGCAATGCTGAGTCAGGTTACTCTCGTCTTTTCATCAACCTTGGTAAAAAAGACGGCATAAGCCCACGCGCATTCATGGGCTTTGTCAACAGAGTAACCAAAGGAACAAAGATAACTCTTGGACGCATAGACTTAATGACTAATTTCTCATTCTTTGAAGTTCCAGAATCTCAAGCTCAGACAGCCATATCTCTCATGTCTGGTTCAGAATTTGACGGTCGAAAAGTCAATGTAGAACTGACAGATAATAAGGGAGGAAACAGCAACGGATACGGCGAAAGAAAATCTCGCTATTCAAAAGATAGCAAAGGAACTCACGAATCAAGAAACTTTAGAGGAGATGATAGACGCGGCAATCGCGGAAAAGATAGATCCAAGTCAGGACGTTCTGAAGCCAAAAGTGCAAAAACAACAAATAAAGCAAGTCGCGAAGAACGTGGGTACACTTCAAAACGTGGACCAAAAGGTGCTTCAGAATGGGCAAAATACTTTGAAGGTCAAGTAGAGAATCAACCTTTCTACAAAGACCTACACAAGAAAGATAAGAAAAAATAAAACGCTTATGTATAGCCCTGTAGCAATATTTGTCTACAATCGTTTAGAAAACACACAAAAAACCTTAGAACATCTCCTTGCCAACACATTAGCCAAGGAGACAGATGTTTTCGTGTTTTCAGATGGCGCAAAGAAACTACAGGACGGTTCCATAGATAAAAAATCGAAATCTGAAGTAGAGACCGTAAGGAATTTTCTACGCACAAAAAAAACAGATATTGATAGCAGCAAGAGATTCAAAAGCTTTACAATTATAGAACGTAAAGAAAATATCTATCTCGAAGCCAATATTCTTACAGGTATAGATTTCATCTTCGAGCATTATGATACAATCATTGTGCTCGAGGATGATATTTGTACTTCCCCATACTATCTAGAATATATGAACCAGGCCTTTGAACTGTATAAGGACTCCCCAAAAGTTATGCATGTTTCTGGTTTTACAAATCTTGACCTCTGGGATAATAGTAAAAATATAGATAAAATCGAGGACTTCTATTTTACTCCTCACATGTCTGGATGGGGATGGGGAACATGGAAAAATCGTTGGGAAAAGTTCTTTATTCACTTCAAAACAAGACACGAAGCACTTCAAGGTATGAACCAGGAAGATATTGATGCATTCCAATACGACGGACACTTTCCATGCCTAAAAAGTCTTGACAGAAATCCAATTCCTTGGGATATCTGCTGGGAATTATGTATATATAAATCAAAAGGACTATGCCTAACACCAAGTCATACACTTGTAAGAAATATAGGATTGAAGAATGGTACACATTTCCGTTCTTTTGACTTGCTACAGTCTTATGAATTTGATAGAGAACCATCCCAAAGGCCTTTGAAACTATACAAAATAGAAAATCCAGAGAAAAACAAAAATATAGAAAATTTATTTGCCCAAGCAATTACTGACTGGGGAATTCGTTATACCATATTAGGCAAGATATTACGATTTTTGTACAAGAAAGTCGTTAAAAGATGTAATCACTCCAACTTTTTGTTTTCAAATACATTCTAAATAAAAATAAATGTTGTATCTTTGTCTGCAAATTGAAAATTAAATGGCGAATATGAAAATATTGATACTAAACGGACCTAATCTTAATTTGCTTGGCAAACGTGAACCAGGCATATATGGATCTCGTGGATTCCTCGACTATTATGAAGAATTAACCAAGAGATACCCAAACATAGAGTTCGAATACTATCAGTCTAATATTGAGGGGGAGATGATAAACAAAATCCACGAAGTAGGATTCTCATGGGATGGCATCGTGCTTAATGCAGGTGCCTACACTCATACATCCGTAGCGTTACAAGATGCTATTCGTGGCATAAACACACCAGTCATAGAAGTGCACATCTCAAATGTTCACAAACGTGAAGAATTTCGACACAAATCAATGATATCATGTGCTTGTGCTGGCGTAATCTGCGGTTTTGGATTAGATAGCTATCGCCTTGGTGTTGAAGCTTTAATAGCAATGAAAGGCTAAATTAATAAGCAAACAAAGAGTACCACTGAAAAAGATGAAAAACTCTGACGTTTCTCTCATATCAGAATTCTCTGATGAGCTCACTCAAATAGAAGATTACATCAAGGATCATATCGACCCAGAAGATGAATACCTTCACCAGTTGTACCGAGCTACACATCTGCATCTTTTATACCCAAGAATGGCAAGCGGTCATATTCAGGGAAGACTACTAAAGATGTTTGTACAGATGATAAAGCCAAAACTCATACTTGAGATAGGAACATACAGCGGATATTCTGGACTTTGCATGGCTGAAGGACTAGAAGATGGAGGACATCTGCACACTATTGAGATTAACGACGAACAAGAGGATTTTACCTTACCATGGTTCAAAAACTCAAAATATGCAGATAAAATAACGATGCACATCGGAGATGCCATGAAGATTATTCCTAAATTGGGATTACAATTCGATATGGCTTTTATCGACGGTGACAAACGCATCTATTCAGAATACTACGAATTAGTACTAAAAAATCTTGCTCCAGGAGGATACATATTAGCCGACAACACACTTTGGGACGGACATGTACTGGACAAGAATCCAAAAGAATGCGACCTCCAAACAAGAGGAGTTCAAGCATTCAACAATATAGTTGCTAAAGACTCCAGAGTTGAAAAGGTTATTTTACCGATTAGAGATGGATTGACAATAATTCGCAAAAAACAATAAACGTTAAATTAATATCAATATTGATAAAACCCATTTTCAATGTTCTTTGCGAAGAAAGCAACAATAAAAAATATTGCGTTGACATAACGCATATGTTTAACAAACTAAATGTAAAGCAAAGTGGAAACAACTAGACAAAATAAAATTGCACGTCTTATTCAAAAAGACCTTAGCAATATATTTCAAGCTCAAACACGTCAAACTAATGGGATACTTATTAGCGTCAGCGTAGTACGCATTAGTCCTGACCTAAGTGTGGCTAGAGCTTACCTAAGCATTTTCCCAAGTGAAAAGGCAAACGACATACTCAACAATATCAATGCTCACGCATCACAGATTAGATACGAGTTGGGTACTCTTGAGCGCCACCAACTCCGAATAATACCGGAACTAAAATTCTTCATTGACGACTCGCTCGATTATGTAGATAACATAGACAGGCTACTCAAGAAAGGCAACTCAAACGACAATGAGGCAACAAAGAATTCTGAGGATTCTGAAAACTAAATCATATAGAGGAATCAAGGAAATCTTACAACAAAAAAGTGATGTTCTCATTCTACATAGCACGTCGATATCTCCTTTCAAAGAAGTCACACCATGCCATTAACATCATATCAGGTGTTTCAGTATGTGGTGTAGCAATAGCGACAGCAGCATTGATTTGTATCCTTTCTGTATTTAACGGATTTCAGGATATGGTTGCCGACCTATTCACTTCTTTTGATCCCGAACTGAAAGTCATTCCTGCAAATGGAAAATACATGACTGCCAACAGTAAGGAATTGGAAGATTTGAAGAAATGTAAAGACATCGCTGTCTACACAGAAACAATAGAAGATAATGCTCTACTGATGGTGAACAACCGTCAACGAATGGTTACCGTCAAAGGAGTATCCGATAACTTCAACAAGTTAACTTCATTCGATGACATACTTGTAGGAGACGGAGATTTTGAATTACAAGCTGACGTCATTGACTATGGCATATGTGGAATAGGACTACTATCACAATTAGGAGTAACACCCGAATGTAATGCTCCTTTCCAATTATATGCTCCACGCAAAGGCGAAAAACTGGACATCACCAATCCGCTTGAAAATCTCAACGAAGAAGAGATATTCTCTCCAAAGGTGGGATTCATGGTGAAACAAAACAAATATGATGCCAATTACATCATCACATCAATGACATTAGCTAAAAGGCTTTTTGAAAGAGACGGATATGTAACAGCCATAGAAATAAAACTAGCAGACGGCATCAGCATGAGCAACGGAAAAGCCATTGTAGAAAACATACTCGGTTCAAAATACAAAGTACAAGACCGATATGATCAACAGGCTGACACATTTAAGATAATGCAAATTGAGAAACTCATTTCATACGTCTTTCTTACTTTCATTCTCTTAATCGCATGCTTTAATATTATTGGCTCACTGACAATGCTTATCATCGACAAAAAAGCAGATGTTCAAACACTTCGCAATCTCGGAGCGAACGAAAAGCAAATAAAAGGCATATTCCTTACTGAAGGTCGAATGATTGCACTAATAGGTGCAGTAACTGGCATTATAATAGGAGTATCATTATGCCTAATACAGCAAGAATACGGAATAATCGGCTTTGGAGATAGCAACCAGTCCTACATCATCGACACCTACCCTGTTAGTGTCCACTTCACAGATGTAGTATTAGTACTGGTTA
Organism: Bacteroidaceae bacterium; assembly: GCA_024695315.1. Classification (GTDB taxonomy): domain Bacteria; phylum Bacteroidota; class Bacteroidia; order Bacteroidales; family Bacteroidaceae; genus Minthosoma. The sequence continues at coordinate 4,913 of JAILIJ010000075.1, read as the reverse complement.
CGGTACTAACAGTAGGTTTCCTTTCTGTATGGTATCCATGTGTTAGAGCTGTTAAAAGATTAGAAAAAAATTAATAATAAACATATTTTTAAGTACTTAAATTAATTAAAGAAATGAAAAAGAACTTTTATGTTTTAATTCCTGCTGCAGCAGCAGTTATGCTTTCTGGCTGTAGTAAATTTGGAAACTTCACTTCTGACATGTTTAATGTTACACCTACTCCACTTGAGTATGTAGGTGGTGAAGTACCTGCAACAGTAAGTGCAAACATCCCTGCAAAGGTTATGCCTAAGAAGGGTCTCATCACATGTACTCCAGTACTCCGTTACAACGGTGGAGAGTCTACAGGTGCTGGTAAGACATTCCAGGGTGAAAAGATCAAAGGTAACAACACAGTTATCTCTTATAAGAATGGTGGTGCATCAACAATGAAGATCTCTTTCCCTTGGGTTGACGGCATGGAGTCATCTGAACTCTATATGACATTCGCAGCAACAAAGAATGGAAAATCTGTTGAGCTCAACGACGTAAAGATCAACTGGGGTGTACAGTGCACAGCAACACTCTTTAAGGATGCAGCAAAGAGCGCAACTACAGGCGAGGCAGCTGATCAGTTCCAGCGTATCATCGCTCAGAAGCAGGAAGCTCAGATCAAGTTCCTCATCGGTCAGGCAAATCTCCGTGGTAGCGAACTTAATAGCACAACAATCAAGGATTTCATCAATCAGTTGAAGACTATCAAGGGTGACGAGAAGGGTCTTAAGCTTAACAATGTAGAAGTTAGCTCATACGCTTCACCAGATGGTGCATACGATCTCAACGAGAACCTTGCTAACAATCGTGGTAAGAACTCTGAGTCATACGTTAATCAGCAGCTCAAGAAGCAGAAACTTTCTGGCGATGTTGATACAAAGTACACAGCTGAGGACTGGGACGGATTCAAGGAGCTCGTACAGCAGTCTAACCTCCAGGACAAGGATGTTATTCTTCGCGTTCTCTCTATGTACTCTGATCCAGAGCAGCGTGAGCAGGAAATCAAGAACATTTCAAGCGTATATAAGGAACTCGCTGATGCAGTTCTCCCAGAACTCCGTCGTTCACGTCTCACAATCAACTACGACGTTATCGGACGTAGCGACGAGGAAATCCTCGCTCAGTTCAGTGATGACGCTTCAAAGCTTTCTGTAGAGGAACTTCTCTATGCTGCTAACAAGCTCACAACTGATGCTGCTAAGAAGGAAACAATCCTCAAAAAGACTACAGAGCTTTATCCAAAGGATTACCGTGCTTACAACAACCTTGGCGAACTTGCATACAAGAAGGGTGATAACGCTACAGCTTCTGACTACTTCAAGAAGGCACTTTCAATCAACTCTAAGGCTGCTGAGCCAAATGTAAACCTCGGTCTCATCGCTCTTCAGAATGGCGACGCAAAGACTGCAGAGTCATACATTGCTAAGGGTACTGCTGCTAACAACTACGACGAAGCTCTCGGTCAGCTTTACATCGCTCAGGGTAAGTACAGCCAGGCTATCGGCAAGCTCAACAATAGCAACAGCAACAGCGCTGCTCTTGCTTACATCCTCAACAAGGACTACTCTAAGGCTAAGACAGTTCTTAACAACATCAAGGAGGCTGACGCTACTACTTATTATCTCGCAGCTGTTCTTGCAGCTCGTACAAACTCAACTACTGACCTCGTTTCTAACCTCAAGAAGGCAGTTGACCTCAACAACAACTACGCTAAGAAGGCTGCTAACGACGCTGAGTTCAAGAGCTATGCAGAATCAATTGCTAGCATCGTTAAGTAATAACAATGAAGAATAAATTTTCTATCATTTATATCGTACCGCTGGTAGCCACTCTCCTTTTAGGATGTGGCCCCAGCGGTCCTTCTTTTCGACTAGAAGGCTCCTTCGAAGGTATGACAGGAGGAGAATTATACATCTACAATCTCTCCGATGAATATGGACGATTTGATACCATAAAAGTCGCAGAGGGAGAATTTGTGTACACTGGAGAAGCAAATAAAGAAACAGAACCTTACATGCTCGTGTTCCCTAACGCAGTTGAGCAAGTGATTTTCATAGGTGCAGGTCAGGACATAAGTTATGAAGTGAATGGTAATGATTTAAGGAATTACAAGGTAGACGGAAATGATGAAAACGAACTAATGAATCAATTCCGCAAAACGACTTCTTCACAGTCACAAACAGAAACAACCAAAACAGCGGAAACTTTCATTGAGAAATATTCCAACTCTCCTGTTGCCATCTATCTATTTGACCGCTACTTTGTGCAACAAGCAGGAACAAACTTTGAAAAAACAAATTCCTTGCTCAAAGTCATAAAGAAAGCTCAACCTAAGAATGACTACCTTCTCAACATCGAAGGAAAGTTGAAAACGCTACAACGTTCAAAAGTAGGCAAAGTCATCTCGAACGTGGAATTACAAAAAAAGAATAAAGAAAAATGTAAGCTCTGGAACGACAATCAAGACAATACTATCATACTTTTCTGGGCATCATGGGCCTCTTCAAGCTACGACACGTTATGGAAAATCCGTACACTTAGGAAAGATGATCAGGATACGATCTCTGGGCGAATTGTATGTATTTCACTTGACACAGAATATCACAGGTTCGAGTTAGATAGCAGAAACGACTCAATTTATGATATCGAACACTACTGCGACGGTCTTGCATTCGAATCACCAACCGTAAAGAGTATCGGAGTCCCAGTACTTCCATACTATATTATTACCGACAAAAAACATAAAGTAGTAGCCGAAGGAAGAGATCCTGATAAGATGCAAGCAGATGTAAGAAAATACATGAAATAACAAAAAACCTTAAGTTAACCAATATGCTAACAAAAATACAAAGTGCCACTTTACACGGACTAGAAGCACTAAACGTGACAATAGAAGCCGATTCTTATGCCACTTCTTCGCCACAAATACGCTTCTCTATAGTAGGACTGCCTGATAGCGCAGTGAAGGAGAGTCAAGAACGCATTCTCGCTTCACTACGCTATTATGGTTATACACATCCAATGAAAAACGTAATAATAAACTTGTCACCAGCAGATGTGAGAAAAGAAGGTACTGGATTCGACATGCCTATAGCAATTGCTCTTTTGCAAGCCTATGACATAATAAGATTTAACGACCTTAGCAAAAATATGTTTGTTGGTGAACTAAGTCTTGACGGTACTATCATGCCAATAAAAGGCGCTCTTCCAATCTCAATAAAAGCCCGCGAACTGGGATTCGAAAACCTATTCGTTCCGAAAGACAATGCAAGAGAAGCTGCTGTTGTCAACAAATTAAATGTATACGGAGTTAGCAAACTTGAAGATATCATCGGACATCTTACTGGACAAAAACAACTACAACCAGAAATAGTAAACACAAGAGAAGAATTCTACGCAAGCCAATCAACATTCGACTTTGACTTTGAAGAAGTAAAAGGACAAGAAAATGTTAAACGAGCATTTGAAATAGCTGCGGCAGGCGGACACAATATTATCCTCATTGGCAGCCCAGGATGTGGTAAATCAATGATGGCTAAGCGCATACCAAGTATACTACCACCATTATCTCTAAATGAAAGTCTTGAAACTACCCAGATTCATAGTATAGCAGGCAAACTGTCAAAGGATACATCACTAATCTCACAAAGACCATTTAGAGCACCGCATCACACGATATCTGACGTTGCCCTGGTAGGTGGGGGTACAACATTCATGCCTGGAGAAATCTGTTTGGCACATAATGGAGTGTTATTTCTTGACGAGCTACCAGAATTTTCACGTTCCGTATTAGAAACCATGCGTCAGCCACTCGAAGACAGAATAATTACCATTTCACGCTCAAAATATAATCTCACAATCCCATGCTCATTCATGCTAGTTGCCAGCATGAACCCATGTCCTTGCGGCTACCATCACAACCCATTTCACGAATGTGTATGTACTCCAGGTCAGATTCAGAAATACATGAATAAGATTTCAGGACCATTAATGGATCGAATCGACCTGCAGGTTGAAGTCGAAGCAGTAGGTATAGAAGAAATGACAAACCTACCTAAAGGTGAACCAAGCGCAAAGATCCGTGAAAGGGTCATCAAAGCACGTAAGATACAAGAAGAACGATTCAAGGAACAGAAGCTCATTCATTGCAATGCCCAGATGACATCAGCACTCATGCAAAAGTATGCAACACTTGATGCAGAATGTACAACAATTCTTAGGGACGCTATGAAGCGTCTAAATCTATCAGCTCGTGCCTACGACCGTATCGTCAAAGTAGCACGCACCATAGCCGATTTAGAAGGGACTGAGAATATTAAGCGCCACCACATTGCCGAAGCAGTAGGCTACCGCAGTATGGACAGGGATAATTGGTTTGAGTAGAAGCAAAAATAACCACTTGTAATATTACGATACTTTATCCTTAAATGTGTCTTTTAAGGATGACTATATAAAATAACGTGAGTTCGACAAATTATAAGTCCTTGTAAATTTGGTGATTAGCGAAATTTGTTGTAACTTTATAGTGTTGAAATACAAAGAATTACAAACAAAAATCGCTATAATCACCGAGGACAAAGTTACAGAAATATTTTGTATGGCAGATGACTTCTGCAAGTTTTTTGATACAATGATGTCAAAATATACGCTAAAACCGGTCAATAAAAGAAAATATCACCGTGCTTCCACGATGTCAAAGGCAGAAATCATTCTGATTATGATACTCTTCCACTATTCAGGCTGTCACAGCCATAGAAAGCAGATCTTTTAACCTCTGTTACCGAAGAGGGAATGACAAGGGAGGTAAGACAGGCGCAGCCAGAAAAGGCGCTTTCGCCAATCAACTTGACCGATGAAGGTAAATCGATGGATGTAAGCGA